>CABSHY010000086.1 GCA_902477615.1 uncultured Sutterella sp. | reverse complement strand
GAAGCTCACGATGTCGTTGGTAGCGTTGTTCGTTTGGCTCAAGACCGCAACTGCGACTTGGCTGACCTTACGTTGGAAGACTTGCAAGGCTTCTCCACCTTGATCGAAGAAGATGTCTACGAAAAGGCTTTGAAGCTCGAAGCCTGTGTCGCAGCTCGCGATCACGTGGGCGGTACGGCTCCGAACCAAGTACGCTATCAAGTCGCTCGTTGGGAAGAAACGTTTACCCAACGTCGCCAAGAAGTGCCGCACAAGACTTTGCTTGAGATGACCAAGTAATTTAGTGCGATTGCAAAGAAAAGCGGGACTGAATTTCAGTCCCGTTTCTATTTTGGACAGAAGCAGAGGATGCCGGTCAAATCACCAGCATCCTCTTTTTCTATCCTCGCGAGCTCATTTAAAAAGTTCACATCAATCCGACAGACATTTGATATGTCTTTTTAATTCTCGCAACACCCCCCGTGTTTGGGTATGAGATTTAGTGCTTATTTTCCCATTTACAGTTGTTAGATCTCGTGTCAATTGTTTCTTGTTACACACAATTGGAAACAAAGGCACTCAGCCTAAACGTTCAAAGTCGTGAACGCAAAGCGATCCACATCAAAAAGGCCACGATCGGTCACTCTCAAATGAGGAATAACCGGCAAAGACATGAACGCTAAGGTCATCACTGGCTCCACACCATCGGCAAAGTCAAAAGCTTGGTGCGCCGTTTCGTATAGTGCACTTTGTCCGACAATAACGTCTTGGCTTTCCCCGTCACTCATTAAGCCTCCAATGGGAAGCGCAAAAGTGGCTAATACCCTGTGGTCTTTGACAACCACCATGCCGCCACCCATGGCTTTTAACGTATCGTGCGCGAGCACCATATCAGCATCAGAACCGCCAGCAATCACCACGTTGTGACTGTCATGAGCAATGGTCGTTGCGATCGCCCCGTTCATTAATGTATTTTCTTTAATGTAGCCACGCAACACCCCTAAACCGATAGAAGCTTTCTCGTGGTGGCGTTCAATCACAGCAATTTTCACCAGCCCCGGATTTAAAGACGCTTGGAAGTGCTTATCGCCATTAACCGTTTGTGTTCCGCTTTCGGTCAAAATCTGATTGGGCAATACGTCAATCACACGAATCGATGATGTTTTCAATTCCATACGAAGCGATTCTTCACTAACGGGCGCTGTTTTCACAGAAGATAAAACCGTTGTCGGTTGATGCAGCGCTTCAACAGAACGCAAACAGCTTCCATCGTGTGCAACGTGTTCACCCTTTAGGTAAACATCGGCAACCTTAAAGTCTTTGAGGTTCTTGACGATCGCAAAGTCTGCACGATAACCCGGTGCAATGGCCCCGATTTTTCGTAAACCGTAGTGACGTGCCGCATAGACGGTTGCCATGCGCAAAGCGGTCATAGGTTTAAGACCTGCGGCCACCGCCATTCTCAAATGCTTTTCCATGTGACCTCGAGTTTGAATATCGCTCGGATTCGCATCATCGGTGCAGAAAAAGCACATCGATGCATTATCGTCCGTCACACCTTGAATTAAAGCTTCAAAATTCTTGGCTGCCGACCCTTCTCGAATATTGACGGCCATTCCTCGACGAATTCGCTCTTGAAGTTCTTCTACCGTTGAGCATTCATGGTCACTTCCGATACCGGCCAATGCACAAGCGGACAACTGACTTCCTAAGAACATCGGAGCGTGTCCGTCAATGGCAACATCGCGTTGATGAGCATCAATGAGCTTTTGCATGAGGTCAGGGTCTCCCATGAGAACCCCTGGAATATTCATCACTTCAGCCAGTCCCAACACTTTGGGATGATCATAGAATTCGCGGAGGTCTTCAGCTTTTAGAATGGCACCGGAATTCTCAAATGGCGTTGCCGGTACACAAGAGGGCAACATAAAGCGAATGTCTAAAGGCGTATGTTCTGCCGCTTTTAGCATGTACTCAATCCCGGCTTTGCCTGCGACATTGGCAATTTCATGGGGATCGGCAATCACCACACTCGTACCATGAGGTACCACTAAGTCACTGAAGCGCTCGGGGCTTAACATGGAGGACTCAATATGAACGTGGGTATCAATAAAGCCCGGTAGCAAATACGCCCCTTTAAGATCAATCGTTTCTTTGGCTTCACGACTGCCCGTCTTCACGCAATCAACAATCTCCCCGTTATCAACCAACACATCCACATCGGTTAAGAATTCACCACTAAAGACGTCTGCAACGATGCCGTTGGTAAAACACAACTGTGCAGGGGTCTTGCCTTGAGAAACATTGATTGCTTCAACGAATGCTTTTAAGTCCATCATCAACCTCGATATTGGTTTGATTGAGCTGAATTTGCTCACTGATTGCAGTTTACTTCAGAAAGTTAGGGAATTTATTAATACTAAGCAAAACTATTTAGTTTATTTACGACTAAAATAAGTTTGTTTTAGTCCTAAGATCCTTTGGAGGCAAAATGCAATCTCAATGTGAACATAAGGTTTGGCGCGATACGGCCAGTGACGCAGCCAATCGTTTGACGACGGCTACAGTGAATGAATTCCTTGAATTCTGCAAGGTTCCCCGTCCGGGTTTCCACACAGAACAAGCTTTGGCTTATTTCCAAGCTTACGCTGATAAGCACGGCTTTAAACACTACCGTGACAACTACGGCAATTTCTGGATGGACATCCCCGCCACCGAAGGTTACGAGAACTATCCCAAAGTGATTCTCCAAGCCCATATGGACATGGTCTGTGTGAGCACGTCCGACAAAGACATTGACTTCAAGACAACCGGTATTACGGCCATCATTAATGGCGATCGTATGACCGCAGACGGTACCTCTTTAGGTGCTGACAACGGTATCGGTGTAGCAGCCGGTTTGGCAGTGGCTACGAGCGATGTTCCGCACGGTCCGTTGCGTTGCTTATTCACGGCTGACGAAGACGTGGGTTTGCACGGCGCTGCCGCTTTGGATCCGGCCGCTCTTGATTCTGAATTCTTGATCAATATCGACCTTGAAGAAGAAAACGAAGTTTGTTACTCCTGCGCAGGTAACTTGCGCGCTTCCATGAAGCAAAAATTTGCCACGAAGCCTATCTGTGAATGCCGTCGCGTGTTCCGCTTAACTGTTGATAAGCTCTTGGGCGGTCACTCCGGCATGGACATTCATCGCAATCGCTTAAACGCTTCTGTGGCTTTGATGACGATGCTCGACCGTGTTCAAACGGCCTGCGGCAAGATTCGTTTCGTTGAAGTGAAGTCCGGCGCCGCCTTTAACGCCATCACGCACAATGGCTCTGCTACGTTCGCCGTGAAGGCTGAAATGGAAGCTCAAATGCGTGAAGCCATCGCTGCGGTTCAAGCAGAACTCGCTGAAAAGTTCCCGCTTGAAAAGATGACGGTTGAATTAACGCAAGTCGATGCTGAAGGTTTAGAAGCCATTTCCGGTGAAGACTCCGCCAATTTGATTGCTCTTGTTAACTACTTGCCGCAAGGTGTGTTGGCCATGAGCCCGAAGATTGAAGGTTTGGTTCAAACCTCTTCCAACACGGGTATTTTGCAATTGGTTAACGGCAACTGTGAAGTCGGTACGAGTAGCCGCTCTTGCGTCACCGCTGACGTTGACAAGTTAGAAGACGACTTCCGTAAGGAGTCCGGTAAGTACGGTTACGAATTGACCGTGATGAGTAAGTACCCGGGCTGGGACGGCGATCCGGATACGCCCCTTTTGAAGCTTGCTGCCCAAGGCTATAAGAGCATCGGTGTTGACGCTCGTTTGGTTGCTATTCACGCCGGTCTTGAACCCTCTTGGTTCTCCTCCAAACGCGAAGGCATGCAAATGATCTGCTTGGGCCCGACAATCAAGGGTGCTCACACAACGGAAGAAACGTTGTACATCGACACGCTCGCTCCGACGATGGACGTTGTGCTTTACTGTTTGCATCACGTCAACGAACTTTAATCGAAAGTTCTAGGAAGAAAACACTTTCTTCCTAACATTTAACGTGACGGTATTTGGATTTGCTCCGGATACCGTCACTTTTTTGAACTCTATTTTGTAATTTCGATTAATTGGCCCCAAAAGAGTTGCACTGGTTTTGAAGACTGTTTCGATTTTTTTTTGCAAATCCAATAACTCGAATCTTCAAGCTTTAGGGGCAAAGGAATGAGCTGAACATGTCTTTGATCGTGCGATTGCAGGGCTTGAAGGGTGGATTGAGTGCTTTGAAAAAACACGATTGGTTGAAGCGATTGTCGCTGGTGGCGTCACTGGCCCCAAATCCCCTCCGACGTTTAAATTAACCCAATGATTCGAACCATCAATACCAACTTGCGCAATGAGCGTCATAAAACACAAGTATTCGCCATTAGATGTTTTTCCATGTTTCGTTCCACTCATGAATAAATTTGTTGACCAAATTATCAACAAAAAGTAATTGGTCGTCTTGATTGGAATAAACCTCTTCAAAATGAACAGAAGGGTTCACTACACTATTCTCTGCAGCAATATTGTTGCTGTCCTTAATTTTAGAGAGATCATTTCCCCTACCTCTCAAAACTTTTTTACCACAAAAAAGCCACAACCCTTCAAAGGCATTAGCTGGCTTTAGAGGACTCATCGAGAACAAATAACGGAACATCAACGGAACAGTGCAGTTTTTCACAACCGTGCGTCGTTCTGAGTACTTTGCATCAGCAACAAACCACCGCTCATCAGGCAAATCGTTGACAATTCTTCTTATACAAACAAGAAAATCAGGTGTGTAATAAGGAGTTTGTGACAAGTTACTATTAAGCGTTCCCAGTGCTTCAATATCTAGCGATAAAGACGATGTTCTAACGACATTCACATTATTTTCAATACCGAAGCCATTGGCTTTGACTACTGGTTCATAGTAAACAGTCACGGTCGTGTCATTGCTCGTCGATTTAAATTCGAATGTATTAGCCAAGGGACCTTGTTCAAAAAGCATTGAAGGTAATCTTTGATATTCGTAGCGAGTTGAACTAACTAGCTGAAGACCTTTTTTTGATAATGCTTCTAGAATCCGAACCAATACAAAATGTTCATAAAGTTCACTTCGAGCTACGTTGGAATACAAAAATTCCGCACGATCTAAAACTGGATTACCCAACTTAAACCAACGGTGCATTGCATCAAAGATTAGACGATACGATGGTATATTTTGGAATGCCGGCGTAAATTCAGGCAAGCGATTAATTGGCTTCGTTATCAGTGGTAATTCAAGGGCTTGGCAGTAGTACAGATAAGTTGTTCGGAGCCGTTGGGCAGCCTTTTGCATTTGCTCTTTTGCACTATTGAGTTTTTCGTAGCTCTGCCCCATAAGAACACTTGTCGATAACACATACCCAACCTCGCTCTCTCCAACCAAGCATTTTTGAATTAATGAATCTAAAGTTTCAATATCTTTAGATATCGTCAAATCCAATAGACGCAGAAATCCCAAAACCGTCACGTTCTCATAAACGTCAAAGCGTTTAGCATCGGTACGAACTAACGTATGACGGGGAACATAATTTTTGTTCCCGACACGCAAGCCTTGCCCTGCTGGTGCAGGCATTAGCTCTTCTGGATGTGTGGCAATATACACTGCAGTACTGGCGTTAAAGTCATGAAGTTTTTCAAAACCGTCAACTTGATTTTTTTCTGACAACTTGAACCGAGCATTGCTACGAAAGTATGCGTACTGCGACTCATATATTTTGACAATATCTGCCAATGCTTTAAGTCGTAAATCCCAAGTACTTTCCCCCTCCAAAGGCAATAGCTTTCTTTGACCCAATCGTTTACCAAAAGGTGGAGTGAGATAATTCTCGTAGTGAGAGAACAAATAATCTGCCATTGCTTTGATATTGTCAGACTCTTCACCTTCGGGAATATTAATCCTTACTCTTTCCGCATAAAATCTTTTTGTCTCAAGCTGATCTCCAATTTTATTTCGTAATTCAACTATCAACTCTGCATAAAAAAGTGAATTGGAAAACAAATACGCATCATCGTCTTGCGGAATTAATTCAATCGATGTTGAAGTTAGTCGCTGCTGATATGTTTTAATAATTTGTCCATCGCCATGGTATAAATTAATTAAAGAATAAGGATTCAACTCCTCATCTTCAAAATTAACCGTCATTGAGTATTGCAAATCGGAGTAAACCGTTTTCGTTACCGTCGCGACTTCT
>CABSHY010000085.1 GCA_902477615.1 uncultured Sutterella sp. | reverse complement strand
GTAATTGCGGTGTGAGAGGGGCGAGATGTTAAAATAAATCTCCCCCTACTCGATTAAGCCCGATGAATTTCGGAGTTGCGAGGCTTTTGCTTACGATTGCCGAAAATCTTGTCAAAAAGACAGTTTGGAATCATTCGCAAGATCTTGGAGACAACACCCATTTGCCACGGAATCGTGGCGTAGGTGCGCTTAGCCATAATGGCATCAGCTGCGCGCTTGGCGAACTCTTCCGGTGTCAAAATAAAGGGCATCGGGTACGGATTGACGTCTGTCAAAGGCGTTTTGACAAAGCCCGGGCTAATCGTCAAGACGTCTACACCATGCTTTTTCATTTCAACACGCAAGCTTTCGCAGTACGTAATCACAGCGGATTTACTGGAACAATAAGCTTCAGTACCGGGCATGCCACGAATGCCAGCGACGCTACCGATACCCACGAGGGTACCGTGTTTGCGTTCAATCATCGGTTCGATAAAGGCATGGAAGGTCGTCGCCATTGAAAAGACGTTGGTTTGATAGACCTTTTCCATCACGGCCAAGTCTTCGTAATATTGCGTCTTGACGCCGACACTGATGCCAGCGTTGGCAATCACAATATCGGCACCGCCGACTTCTTCATCAAATTCACGCGCCATGGCAATCAAACGATCACGATCGGTCACGTCACAGGCATAAGCCTTGTGTTGCTCAGCATTGGGGAGCGTTGCAATCAATTCCTTGATCGGATCCAAACGACGAGCAACTAACCCAAGCGTTGCCCCGCGGGAGGCAAACTCTTTGGCTAATGCAGCGCCAATGCCACTCGAAGCACCAGTAATAAAAACTTTCATCTTAAATCTCAAACGGGAGAGTGATCGTACTGTCAACAGACTTAAGAGCTTCACCGAAGCGCTTTTGAATGCGAGCTAAAGCTTCCTTGGTGTCACCCTCTAAGCGCAACACAACGACCGGGGTAGTATTGGAGGAACGAGCTAAGGCAAAGCCGTCTTCCCATTCCACACGAATACCGTCAATTTTGATGATATCGGTTGCATCGTCAAAATGCAGTTCTTCTTGCAAACGTTGTACGAAGCGCTTGTTTTCACCTTCTGCCATCTCAATATGCAATTCGGGCGTATTCACTGCTGTCGGAAGTGCTTCCAAAACGTCAGACGGATTGGCGTGACGAGACAAAATTTCCAAAATACGAGCACCGGCGTACAAGCCATCATCAAACCCCGGCCAACGTTCATCGTTAAAGAACAAGTGACCGCTCATTTCGCCTGCAAACGGGGCCTGCGTTTCTTTGAGCTTAGCTTTGACCAAGGAGTGACCGGTGCAGCAAATGGTAGGAATGCCGCCATGGTTTTTGATCCACGGCACCAAACGACGCGTGCACTTGACGTCATAGATAATGCGTTCACCCGGGTGACGTTCAAGAATGTCAGCAGCAAACAGCATCATTTGACGGTCAGGGTAGATGATTTGGCCAGATTTTGTCACAACGCCCAAGCGGTCGCCATCACCGTCAAAAGCTAAGCCTAATTCAACGTCAGAGGTCTTGACGCATTCGATAAGGTCTTGAAGATTGGCGGGCTTAGACGGATCCGGATGGTGATTGGGGAAGTGACCGTCAATATCGGCAAATAGTGCCGAGACTTCGCAACCTAAACGCTTAAAGAGCTCAACAGCCATAGGGCCGGTGACACCGTTACCACAGTCAATAGCAACTTTCATCGGACGGGCCAATTTGACGTCAGAGAGCACCTTATTCATGTAGGGCGTTACAACATCAATTTCTTCAATGCTGCCTTTTTTCTCACTAGAGGCGATGCCTGCTTCGATGCGTTGACGCAAGGATTGAATGCCTTCACCAAAAAGCGTTTCCTTAGCCATCATCATCTTTAACCCGTTGTATTCAGGCGGGTTGTGAGAACCCGTGACAGCAACGCCAGAACCCGTTCCGGTTAAAACGGTAGCAAAATACAAAACCGGGGTGGGAGTCAAGCCGATGGACTTAACATTGACGCCTTGATCTGTTATCCCTTGCATTAAGCTTTCGGAGAGTTTGGGGCCGGATAAACGACCATCACGACCGACACACATCGTGTCAACGCCTTTTTCTTTAGCCAAAGCACCAAGTGCTTGACCAATAGCAAAGGCGGCTTGCGTCGTGAGCGTCTTATCGACTACGCCACGAATGTCATAAGCTTTAAAAATCGAAGCATCAATTTGCATCACAAAACCTCTTATTACTGTTTGCTTTGGCGTTCTTTGCGCTCTTTATCGGTGAGCCAGTTAAGAACTTCCATTGATTTCTGACGAGAGCCTGCCAAATGGGGGGCCGTTAAGTATTTACCAGCCACACCGATATAGGGTGTGGCATCTAATTGATAGTCTTGCCAACGTTGAGCAGCTTGTTTAGTGCTCATATTGACCGCACACGAATTGTAGAGTTTGTCCCATTCGTTCAAGTCAACTTTATTTTGAGTCAACCACGCAGTTAAGCTATCCGAGCTTGTGATCTTTCCTCCCATGATGTCTTGCCAGAAAAGCGGATGAAGGTCTTCTAAGCGGCCTAAGGCATCAAAGGTGAAGTAAACACGGGCTAAGAATTCTGTGGACTCGTCCCAAGCCACCGGGCTGCGCACCAAAGTGACATCGTTAGGGATCTTTTTTGCCCACTCTTCAATCAAAGGAGAGAAACGGAAGCAATGACCGCAGGTGTAGGAGAAAAAGTCAACAACTTCGATTTTCTCCGATGACGAAGGGGCCACGGGCTTAACCAAAATATAGTCTTTGCCTTCAACGGGCTCAGCAGCGATGGCTACAGAACCCATGCAAAGCGCTAATAAACTAAAAATCCAATGACGCATGATCAGTTCTGCGGCTTGTTGCGAACAACCATAGAGTCAAAGCCATTGGCAGAGAGGCGTTGTTGCAACTCATTGGCTTCCTTGGCTGTTTCAAATGGGCCTAACATTACGCGGTAGAGCGTAACACCGGCATCGGTTGATTTAACAACGTCCGCTTCTAAGGCGATAAATGCCAAATCCGTTTGAACCTTTTGCGCATCCTTTTCATTACGGAAAGCCCCCGCTTGGATTCGGTAAACCGTTCCATCGTTTTGAAGCGAATTGGTTTCTTCAGCCAATTGGCCGGAAGTCGGTGCTTCTACCGTTTTAATGTTGGAAAGTGCTTCCTCGGTTGCGGAACGCGTCTTGTTGTCATAAAGCGCCGTATTCGGATCCTTGCCATCTAATGCAGAAGCGTCTACGGGCGTGGAGGACTTTTGTACCTTTTCAACAAAAGGAATCGGCGCATTGGTGATGGCCAAGGCAACGATGGCCGATAACGTGCAGCCAAGCGCCGTTCCGATCAAGATACCGGTCCAAAGACCGCCTTTAGAAAAATTGATTGCCATAAGTCACCCTTACATTTTTTCCGGTGCGCTAATGCCGAGTAATGCAAAGCCGTTGCGAAGCACTTGGCGCGTTGCCAATAAAAGCGCCAAGCGAGCATTACGAACATCGTCTTCTTCGACCAAAATACGTTGGGCGTTATAGAAGGCGTGGAAGTCGCCTGCCAAATCTTTCAAATAGAAGCACAAGGAGTGGGGCGCAAAATCCTTAGCAGCCAAAGTCAACACTTCGGGGAACTCACTCAGGCGAGCCATCAAAGCGAAAGCCGTCTTGTCGTTTAAGACGCTCAAGTCAACTGCAGCAGCTTCTTCGATACTCGGGACAGCAAAATTCTTTTCCTTGGCTTGGGCTAAAACCGAGCAAATACGAGCGTGAGCGTATTGGAGGTAATAGACCGGGTTTTCATCCGATTGGGCACGTGCCAAGTCCACATCAAACACAAATTCGCTATCGGCCTTGCGACTAATCAAGAAGAAACGAGCGGCATCTTTACCAACCCAGTCAACGAGGTCGCGCAATGTCACGTAGGAGCCAGAGCGCTTACTCATTTTGACTTCTTTGCCATTCATAACGACCTTGAGCATCTTGTGCAAGACGTAGTCAGGGAAGACTTCCGGAAGATCTAAATTGAGAACCTTGCCAGCGACTTGAACACCAATACGAACACGGGCAACCGTACCGTGGTGGTCAGAGCCTTGAATGTTGATGGCTTTCACAAAGCCACGTTCAAACTTTTTGAGGTGGTAGGCAACATCGGGCACAAAGTACGTGAAGTGACCGTCGCTTTTACGCATTACACGGTCTTTATCGTCACCGAACTTCTTAAAGTCGGTCGTGCGCAACCACAAAGCGCCGTCTTGCTCATAGGTGTAACCGGATTGAATCATGGCGTCAACAGCACGACGAACCAAGCCGTTCGTGTACAGGGAGCTTTCCAAGAAGTAGTTGTCAAAGCTCACGCCCAAGGCTTGGAGGTCACTGTCTTGTTCGTTTTTTAAATAGCCGACAGAGAACACTCGAATGTTGGCTTCGTCATTGACATCGCCAGAAGCTGTGATCGTTTCGCCTTCTCGCGTTGTGATGGTCTTTTGAGCCAAGAAATCCTCGGCAATGTTTCGGATATAGTCGCCTTGATAACCGTTTTCGGGGAATTGAATCGTTTCGCCCAAAATTTCCTTAGCACGGAGTTGGACAGACGTTGTCAACGTTTGGATTTGAACGCCGGCATCGTTGTAGTAGAACTCGCGGCAAACGTTCCAACCTTGACTCTTCATCAAGTTGGACAAAACGTCACCAAGCGCACCTTGACGGGCGTGACCCAAGTGCAAGGGGCCCGTGGGGTTGGCAGAAACGTATTCGATAAGGATGCTTTCACCGTTATGGTCTTGATTTTGACCATACGTTGCGCCTTCTTGGAGAACTTTTTTAACAACAGCCGATTTGGCTTCATCGCTTAATCGCATGTTGATAAAACCGGGGCCGGCAATTTCAAAGGATTGAATTAAAGCGGCCGTTTCGGGATTAGCTTGAAGGGTTTCAACAAGGTTAGTGGCGATTTCGCGAGGGTTCTTCTTTAATGCGCGTGCCATTTGCATGGCGACATTACAAGCCAAGTCACCGTGTTCAGCAACTTTAGGGCGCTCTAAAACAACGTTGATGTCCGTGACACCAAGGGTATTGAGGGCTTGAGTAAAGAGGTCGTGAATTGCCTTTTTTTGTTCAAGTAACATAACGGTTTGTCCAAACGTTTAGTAATTCAATAATGTACAAAACCCTTCTGAGCCGAAAAAACGACGCAGAAGGGATCACAAAACCACTAGTCCTTTTTAAAGGGTACCTTTACGAATTTGAGCGTAAGCCGAGTGGTTGTGAATAGATTCAAAGTTTTCCGCTTCAATGTGGTAGGCCTGAATATGCTCATTGGCATTTAAGGCAACGGCCACATCGCGAATGAGGTCTTCAACGAATTTCGGATTCTCATAGGCGCGTTCTGTGACAAATTTTTCATCGACACGCTTGAGTTGGCTCCAGAGTTCACACGAAGCACTTTCTTCGGCATAACGGATTTGTTGTTCAAGAGAGACCTGTCCGTCGCTGCGCGTTGTAATCGTGATATGAGAGCGTTGATTATGAGCTCCATATCGGGAGATTTCTTTGCTGCAGGGACATAAGCTCGTTACCGGTGCAATGGTCGTTTGCAATACTCGGGTTTGTCCATTGTCGTGACGCACTTCATAACAAACTTGGTAATTCATCAAACTTTCAAGTTTGGAAACCGGTGCGGTTTTCTTCACGAAAAATGGAAATTCAAATTCAATTTTGCCTTCCGTGGCATCTAAATCCGAGAGCATGCGTTGCATCAAGTCAATCAAAGATTGATGGCTAATGGGGGCATTGTGGTTACTCAAAAGACCGAGAAAACGAGACATGTGTGTGCCTTTTTTCTCGGCAGCAAGGCCGACAAACATACCAACCCTGGCAACGGTGTTTTGTACACCGTTGGCCGATTGCACGGACACAGGAAACTCCATTCCGCGCACACCAACATACTCAATGTCGATATTGCGAGGATCTACGCTCGATTGAACGTCAGGTAAATTGTTTTCAATTGATGTTTTCATAAGTGTCTTAATTTTCGCTAAAAAAGCAAAAATTTGCGAACGATTTATGGCGAAAAATCGAAAAATTAAGCAATTAAAAGATGAAATTGTATCCAAGTGTTTTGGGTATTGCTTTCTCAGGAGGGGACAGAATGGATTTTTTTGGATAAATATCAAGTGTTTTTGCTGTATATTCAATGGATAAGAATAGAAACTTTTGCAATGGTCAAAACA
>CABSHY010000084.1 GCA_902477615.1 uncultured Sutterella sp. | reverse complement strand
AGAACGTCCAACGCATGATTCCCATAAAGGCAGCATCTCTAAACGAGGGGCTGCGTTTCACTTTCAATTGAATTTCCCCGCGGTGGTAAGCCTTGTGGCACGTTTCACAAAGCGTGATCAAGTTGCCGGGACTGTCACCCCCTGTTTTTCGGCTCTCGAGATGATGGACATTAAGTATCCTATCTTTCGATTTACCTTTGCAGTGTTGGCAGACATGACCGTCACGGTTTAACACATACTCACGCACGTTCCAAAACCCCAATTGATCACCCTTTTGATAATCTATCCCTGCAATGTCGGGATTTTTAATCTTTTGGATGTCAAAAGCCGCCGTTTCCACTCGGATTTTGTTCACGGGTATAAGACGGCACACGTTTTGCACGCGCGAGATGTGCGCTTGGATCTTATTTTCCACGCTAGGGGCTAACCAGCCTTTATTTTTAGAGCGAACCCGGTTATCGAATCGAGCGGCACGGTACCGTGTTTTTCGATTTCGACGGGCGCGACGAAATTCACGTCGCGTGGACAGTAAATCGCTCACATCCGTGCGAAGAGCCACTTCGCTCACATAGAGTTCGGTCTTGGCGCTACTGGCGCTTAAACCGATCGTTTTACTGCCGGCATCCACACCCAATGTCACCGGTTGCACGCTCTCTCCTGTGGCTCGGGTCAATTGAATTTGAAAGGGATTGACCCTTTTGATTTTCGCATGACCGGCTTTTAGAAGCTTGCGTGCCTTTGCCGGGGAGCAAGGCATGAGGGGTTCACCTCGTTGGTTTAATACAAATACTCTCAAGTTTTGTTTCCACGACCGTTGCCGGTCGGTAAAAATCCTTCGACCATGTTCAAAGGGGTTTAAGTACCATCAACACCGCACCTTACCCTCAGTGCTTTTAATCGATGGTCGCAGGGTCCGCAGCTAGGATTGACACCACGGAGTGCCTATGTATTCCCAATGAACGGAGTCTGAAACAATGCTTCAGACTGGGGCTAGTCAATCAAGGCTTTTCAAGCCTCCGCTTTTAAGCGGGGGTTTATTGACAGTAATCCTCTCAAAAACACCATAATGGTATCGAACAATGAGCCTGACTTCAACTAAAAATCGACTTTTATCGCATTTTTTCAAAAAAAAAGAGTCGTGGACACAACTAACCACGACTCCGTTTGTATTTGCAAGTATCTTTTTAAGGTAATTTTTCGTAGTCTTCAACACTGACGGGTTCAAGCCACTCATTACCCGTCCCTTCTCCCGGGACCTCAATGGATAAGTGAACGAACCAACTGTCTTTGGCAGCTCCATGCCAATGTTTGACGCCTGTCGGAATCACGACAACATCGCCTTCTTTCAAGGCTTGAGCGGGCTTGCCCCACTCTTGGTACCAACCACGGCCCGCCGTACAGAGCAAGATTTGACCACCACCCTTTGTTGCTTTATGAGCGTGCCAATTATTGCGACACCCAGGCTCGAAAGTCACATTACCAATGACAACGCCCTGCGTTGATAACATATTAAGGTAACTGTTACCGACAAAATATTTGCCGTATGCGGTATTAGCGTCACCGCGAGCAAATGGTCCTAACTTTTGTTCCATGACCATCTCCTTATTCATGGATTGATTATCAGACGATGAGTTCTGCGCCCAAGCGCCCGAAGTAAAACAAGAAAGCCTTGCACTTAAGGCAAAAAACTAACGTCATCGATTTGAACTGTTCTCGTCTCATTGTTTTCTCCCTAATGTGTCACTACTGACAACTCAAAGATTAAACTGTTAAGCCGAATTGATATTGCATGAAACTTGGTGATTATTGCCCAAAACTACCCCATTGCAGAGACAAAAATAGCCAATTGAAAATTTCTGAAAAAAAAACTTGCGATGACGTTTCCATCAATCGCAAGTTTTTTTATGACCGTTCAGTCTAATGGTTAAAGAGGAATGTACTTTGTGATCACTTCAATCCAAAACGGAATGGAGACAATCGCCGTCAATGTGTGAGCCGTTGTAATCCCCGCCACCAACGGAGCATCACCTCGCATAGCCGCTGTCATCACATAGCACGATTGCGCCGTCGGCAACATGGCAAAGCACATCAGGGCGCCAGCGGCCACGGTCGGTAAACCAAAGACCAAGCACATCACTAAAGCGAAAGCCGGCAGAACAAAAAGTCGTTCAATGGTATTACACGTAATGAGCGGCCATTGAGAGACCACCCCTTGAATCTTTAAGCCCGCACCAATGCACAATAGCCCCATGGCAAGCGAAGCGTTACCCAAAGACTTAAAGAAATGCATCACAACTTCGGGCATTGCCAATCCCGAGATATTGACAACAAGCCCGGCGCTCGTTGCAATGATTAAAGGATTGGTAAAGATGGACTTCAAGGTCTTCATTAAAGCGCCACCTTCGTTAACCGTTTGCTCTTTTTTAGCGACGGCAGAAGCTAATGCTGCCACGGCGATGGAGTTGCTGATCGGCACCCAGAAGGCGATCAAAAGTGACATCAAGGCCAAGCCTTCTTGCCCATAGAGACGACTCACGATGGCAAAGCCAATGTACGTGTTAAATCGGAACCCGCAGTGAAAAGCCGAGGCGTGCGTAACACCGTCACCCTTAATGAACAATCGTATGGCATAAGAAAAAAGCACGCCACCCATCATAGCAGCAATCCCCACACTTAAAAACGTCCCCGCTTCTGCCAATGACAATTTGGCATTAGCCACAGACGTAAAAAGCATAGGAGGGAAGAGCACATAGAAAACAAGCTTTTCAGTACCCTTCCAAAAGCCTTCATTGAAAAAAGAATTCTTTAAAAACTGTCGAAGTAAATACCCGAGCAAGATGATCATGAAATCGGGCAAAATCAACAAAACGCTAGACATGTCTGGTTCTTCCTAATCCACTCGATATATAACTATCAGTATAGGCGAAACTTCTCAAGAAACACTTGAGAAGTTTCACCGACGTCAAAAGTTAAAGACCAATTGAGTTGATTCTTGAATTGGAAACTGATTATCTGATACGCACTCATTGTTTATATTGGCTGTGGCTTCAGTTGTACTAACCTCATCCGTTGACGTCAATTCCTGCAAAACGATATCCGCTAACAGTGCATCCTCAATGTCCCCACAAAGATTATCTAAATCCTCATCATAGACTGATGATTCATCAAAAAGGTCTTTCTGCAATTCATCCGTGAGATATACCCCTAACGCTTGCAAACGAGACCAAAAGTCATCCAGTTTTGTCCCAAAAAGGGAGCGTCCGTCATCAGGAAAAAGTGAAATAGCTGCATGGTAGTCCGCCAATACACGATCAAAGCGAGCGTCAAGTCCGCGAAACTGCACCATCTTTTCGTAGAAATATTCGTAGCGCTTAAATCGAGTGGCCGGCATCAAATAAGCGTCTCGTGTGCATTGATCAAGACGACGGTAAAGCACATCTTGAAATTCCACTAAAAGGCGCACACCTAAGGCACTCGCATCTGAAATTTGAACCCAAATTTTCCATTAGGTTTTGACAATAACTTTTCCCGGATCGAATAGCTCTGTAAGCCATCGCCTTTTTCTTCCTTTGGCATACAGAATCAGTCGATCCGGTTCTTCATTTTTGCTGTTCAGGTAACGTGCTGGTAGCACGATAAAATTCTGGATGACATAACGCATTCGGCGATTCTCTCTGAGGTGCAAGCACGCTCTCCGAAACAGACTGGCCAAGTTGGCCGTCAGCATTGCCAGCGTTAAGGCGACCTCCGTTGCCCAGTACTTTTCCATCACAAAGCTACTGAGGCCGAAATCCTCCTTAAGAGCCTTAATCTGATTTTCACAGTTGGCCCTTTGCCGATACATACGCCATATCGTGGTGGCCCCGAATTTCATGTTGGTCACCAATGCGCTATAGCGGTAGTGATCGAAATCCCAGTCGTCTTCAAACAAATTCAGTGTCTTGCCAATCGCATTTTCACGAACATTCATATCCTGACGAATGAAGATGACTCGATACTCTTGTTGCCAAGACTGAGCCTGATACCGATCCTCGGCGATGGCCACACCATCGGCAACATCACACCATGCGCTCACTTGTCCAATCGTGCGTTGGATCACCTGCGTCATCCTCGCCGCAATGATGAAATCGGCCTTTTCCCTCTCACACCACTCGATCACTTTGGGCGATAAAAAGCCGCTGTCAGCCCTCAATAAGCCAATTCGTCTGGCACCCAAATGCGATTTTGTTTGATCCAAAAAGCCTTCTATGTTGTTGGCGGTGTGAGCGTTCCCCGGGCGGAGCCAAAAATTTAAGATCAAGTTAGGCTCTGTTAAAAACGCGATGAGCGGATGGTGACTTTTGCGGCCGTGATAGCGAGGGTTGTAACCCACGGCACTGCCTTGCTGAGAGCCAAAGCGAGTCAATGCAGTGGAATCAACATCCAGGGTGACACTATCGGGGATTCGAGCTTTGTCCGCACACCAACCGTAGATTTCAGTCATCAGTCGGGCGCTCTGGTTTGCGTTTTTGAATCGCTGGAAAAAACGACCGAAAGACTTTTGTTCGGGGGTTTGGGGCCAATTCAAGATCTGGGCGACAACCTTGTCGTTGCGCAAGGTGTTGAGGTGAGAGAACCTGTTGGCGCCGCACAAAACATTGGTGACGAATTGCTCAACAAGTAAACAAGGGTCATAGCCCCTGTTGGAATTGGGATGAGGCAAAGACCAGCTTTGCATCTGGTCGCGGAATCCGATCGATTGCAAAAAATCCGCCCAAAGAGCCAATCCGCCCCAAGGCGAGACGTTGTCAGCTTCAGAAAAGCTAATCTGATAGCGTTGAGTGGTCACCACAACCTCCATCGGCGCTTTTGTTCAGAAAATTCCCTTTATTATCAATAGCCTGTCGTTGCATTTTCTAATGGAATCCCATTAGAAAATGATACATTAAATCCTTTGCCAATGTCTATTGGAAAATCTGGGTTGAATGCGGTCAAGCTCCCACGTAAAACGCAACTGAGCTAACACTCGACGTGTGACATCTTCTACCGCCTCTTTCTTGTCATCGCAAGCACTTAAACGTCCCTGAAAACGAGGGTCTTCCGTAAAAAGTCGGTCTAACGCCACCATGAGTTCATCGGCAAAAATGCCACGAGTCATGGAGGTGTAGCGAAGGCTGTAACGCTCCATGAGCTGAGAGACATCCAACGTACGATCGGAATTAAAAATCCAACCGCTTATATTCTCTAAGCCAATCCCCTTCATCTCTCGATTTAGTTCCTTCATCGTCATCTCCAAAAGAATGGAACTGGGCACTTGAGCAAAGAGTTTGTCGTTGACCGTTTTCCAACTCTCTCCCGTTGGTGTTGCCAAAGAAGGTGATAAAGGATGAATGAAGATACGAGCAGCAAGCGTCGTTACACTGTAGGTGGCTTGAACAAATGCGTTTTGAATGCAAAACATGATAAATACCCATTTCTTTCTTCAATGGGATAAGATGGAAATCGTTAAGCGAGAAAATAAGAACTACGACAGAAACGCCACGACTGAAAGAAATAACTCAATCAAACCCAACATCGAAATACAAACCCATTAAAAAGCAATTAACCCAAAATTCAGATGTCGTAGTGCTCTCTATTTTAGAGATTCGGAAAAGTAAAAATACTGATATAAGTCAAAAAAATTGAAAAACCCGATGCTCCTTACTGGAAAAACATCGGGTTAAAAAAAACAAACTAAATGGCGTCTTCGTCGGTTTCACCGGTACGAATGCGAATGACTTGTTCAACATTAAAGACAAAAATCTTCCCATCCCCGATTTTTCCGGTGCGAGCTGACTTTTGAATAGCTTCAACTGCTTGGTCTACCAAGTCTTCACTCATTACTGCTTCAATCTTCACTTTAGGCAAGAAATCCACCATGTACTCTGCCCCACGGTAGAGCTCCGAGTGACCCTTTTGGCGGCCAAAGCCCTTGACTTCCGTGACGGTCAATCCTTGAACACCGATATCGGCCAAAGCTTCACGGACATCGTCCAACTTAAACGGTTTAATAATGGCGACTACTTGTTTCATAAATTCCTCTATCTGCGATCCACTAAAAGACCTTCAAAAAACACGGATGATAACCCTTTAAGAGGTTCTTCACTCAAACGCACGCCCAACGGGGCCAAACGGTGTTTAAACTGGGAGCGCTTCACTAATCGTACCACTTGTTGGGCAAGATCAGATCCCCAACGTTTGCGAAGCTTGGCTCCATCAATTCTTTCTTCAATCATTT
>CABSHY010000083.1 GCA_902477615.1 uncultured Sutterella sp. | reverse complement strand
CATGGTCGGCGTACCATCTTTAACCAAGTGTGTCTTTGGACCGTTATTACGAACGGCTTGACCCACCTTCATTGCCTTTAAATAGCGAATAGTAGCGGGGCCTGCTGCAAAACCGATAAACAGGGCCGTCAAGGCTGCCATCACGGCTCTCAAGCTTAAATAATTAAAGACTTGAAAAGCGCGGATATCTTCCCCTAACCACTGGAAAAGTTCCAATAACATTTAAGTGTTCCTTTCTTGAATTCTTTAACGTTTCTCGGACTCGACCAGTGCCTTCACAGCCAAATCGAGTCGCATACTATTGGAACCCTTGACCGAAATAGAACGATAACGATCTTTAATTTCCAAAAGTTTATTCAGAAATTCCTTGCGTTCCCCTTCCCAGATGACTTCAGCGCCGGGCTTTAACTCACGGAATTTCTCATACGCAAATTTCATTGCACTGCCGGTTGTAATAAAACCATCAATGCCTTTTTGGACAGCATAAGCGGCAATTTCCTCGTGGTACTCACGAGACTTATCCCCCAACTCCAACATATCTGCTGCCACCAACAATCGCGGTGCGGGCATAGAGGCCAAAATATCAATACTGGCTTTCATGCTGTCGGGATTGGCATTATAAGCGTCGTCAATGACGGTATAACGATCAGTCGTAATGACAGCGCCTCGGCCCTTGATCGGTTCAAAGGCTTCTAATCCCGTAGCAATCACATCCGTAGACAAACTCAGAGATAATGCAACCGCCGTGGCACCTAATGCATTTTTGAAATTGTGTTCTCCACGAACTTTCAAATGCGCCTTAAAGTCACCGATGGGAGTTTTGATTTTGACATCCATCCCGGTATTGGTCGGCGTCATCGTACCGGTCACATCCGCTTCATTGGGCAAACCAAACGTCACAATCTGAGAGTTTTGAGCCATTTCAAGCCAAATGTTTTTGCACTCATCATCAAATGGAATCACGGCTGTGCTGGCAGGCATCATATGACGGAAAATTTCTCCGTTTTCACGCGCTGTAGCCTGAACCGTTTGCATAAACTCTTGATGTTCGCGTTGGGCATTTGTCACGATAGCAACCTTCGGTTGAACAAGCCCCGCCAAATAACGCATTTCACCCACATGATTCATACCGGTCTCAATGACAGCGGCTTCATGTTTTTCACGCAAACGCCACAACATAAGCGGCACTCCAATGTCATTGTTGAGATTGCCTTGCGTAGATAAAGCGTGATCACCATAGTGAGCTCTCAAAATCGAAGCAATCATTTGCGTGGTGGTGGTTTTACCGTTACTGCCTGCAACAGCCACCATATTAAGCGCCTGTTTACTGCGCCAATAGCCCGCACTAGCACCCAATGCCAATTTCACATTATTGACAACGATTTGAGGCAAGGGGCAGTTAACTTCATGATCAACCACCAAGGCCACTGCACCTGCGTGCATCGCTTGCATCACAAAGTCATGACCGTCAAAACGATCACCCTTTAAGGCAAAAAAGAGCGTTCCGTTGGTCACCGATCTTGTGTCGGTCGAGACAGAACTAAAGGGAACGTCACTGCCCAAGAATTTCGAACCGGGCAACAAATTGGCAAGGTACTTCACTCGCATCAAGGAGTCCGGTGGCATCACCTTCATCCATTGCGCATTGTGCACTTCCACTTTGTCACTAAAGGGATGCTTGACGCCTTGGATATCTTGATAAAGCTCATGTCCCTTACCGGCTACCAAGATAATGTCTTCGGGAGCAGCAGTATTAACAGCTTTTTGAATGGCTTCACGACGATCTTCAATCACCACGTAGGGGTGACCGCCTTCTTTCATACCGGCGACCATCTGAGCCAAAATGTCTGTCGGGTTTTCTGTGCGGGGATTGTCGCTCGTTAAAACCACAAAATCGGCCATTTGTTGGGCAATGCTTGCCATGATTGGACGCTTACCGCTATCGCGATCGCCACCCGCTCCCACAATAACCCAAAGTTTGCCACGACGAGCTCTCACAATCGGGCGAAGAGCTAAAAGTGCTTTTTCCACTGCGTCCGGCGTATGACTATAGTCCACGACACCTAAAGCCGTACGGTCATGCTTAACCAATTGCATACGACCGGCAGGCGGCACCAAGTGTGGCAACAACGGCATGATCGTTTCAATGTCATAACCCTTGGCCAATGCAACACCAATCACACCTAAAAGATTTGAAATATTAAATTCGCCAAAAAGATGAACGGCTAAATGATGACGATTGCCTTCATAGACCAAATCAAATTCCATCCCGTCTTGCATTGCTCGAATGTTCTCTGCAGCAATGCTATGCGTCCCCGGCAAGGGTAACGTCCCACGCGTTGTCGTCACAAAGCACTTCACACCACGGCAAACGCAACGTTCGGCAAGACGCAAACCTGCTTCATCATCAATATTGATAACACTACTACGCAACTGCGGCCAATCAAACAAAATGCCTTTAGCCTCTTCGTAGGCCTGCATATCATGGTGATAGTCAAGGTGGTCGCGACTTAAATTCGTAAAGACAGCAACATCAAAATGCGTGCCTTGCAGACGTCCTTGTTCCAAACCGATGGAACTGGCTTCAACAGCAAAGGCTTTGGCACCGGCTTTGGCCAAATCTCGGAATAACCCTTGCAAAGAAGCTGCATCGGGCGTCGTTAAAGGGGCTGAAGGGAAAGGCTTTCCTGCCATCGTGCAACCAATCGTACCAATGGCAGCGCAAGGCTCTTCTAAAGCCGTTAACAACTGAGAAACCCAGTGAGAGGTGGTGGTTTTACCGTTTGTACCCGTGATACCTACACCAAACAGGTCTTGCGTCGGGTGGCGATAGAATTCTGCTGCAAAATTGCCGAGATACTTCGATAACTCAGGCACTGCAATCGCGGGCACCGCGTAAGTACGACGAATCCCGTCATCTTCATAAACCACAGCCGTTGCCTTTTGGGCAGCTTGTTCTAAGAATTGTCGACCGTCCACATGTAAACCAGGGACCGCAATAAAAACATCACCCGCACCAACGGTGCGGGAGTCCAAAACAAGACGTTTAGCCTCGGGGGCTAAACGCTTTAATAAGTCAACGTAATTCTTGATATTTGCAATCATTGTGCACTCTTAGCCAACACACCTCGGCCGGCAATCATCATAGGATCATCGGGATTCACGAGCATCGTCTGCAAAGCAGACTCTACAATTTCGCCAAATACGGGTGCCGCCACCACGCCACCCACGTGACCGGCATCCTTCGGTTCGTCAATCATAACAGCCACCACCAAACGCGGTTGCGTAGCCGGTGCCAAACCAACAAAAGAGGCCACGTAGTCACGGACATACTCACCGTTTTTAACTTTATAAACCGTCCCGGTCTTACCAGCTACCGTGTAGCCCGTCACCTTCAACCGAGAAGCCGTCCCACCACGGTGCACCGTTGTCATCATCATGGCGCGCATTTGTCGTGCCGTTTCGGGACGATAAATTTGTTCACCGGCAGCGGCATGATCTCGCTTCATTAAGGTTAACGGGATCACGTCACCGTTGCGAGCAAAAACCGTATAGGCTTGTGCCAACTGCATCAAAGAGGTCGATAAGCCGTAGCCATAGGAAACCGTTGCTTGTTCCACCGGTCCCCAAGTCTTAGCGGGACGCAAACGACCAGCGACAACACCCGGGAAGCCCACTTGGGGAGCTTGACCAAATCCCAAGCGCGTGTACGTATCCCAAAGCACTTGAGGAGGAATCTGCAAAGAAATCTTCACCGTGCCTACGTTCGAGGACTTGGCAATCACCTGCGACACCGTCAAAAGACCATAATCTTTGCTATCACTAATTTTTCGGTCAGCCACAACAATTTGTCCCGGTGCCGTCTGAATGAGACTGTCCGGACGAACAATACCTAAGTCAATGGCCTTGGCAATTGAGAAAGGTTTAACGGTGGAACCCGGTTCAAACGTATCGGTCACAACGCGATTGCGAATGCGATCCCAAGCAAACGTGCTTCGATCGTTGGGATCGAAGGCCGGCCAACTGGCAAGCGCCAAAATTTCACCCGTGATGGAGTCAGCAACCACGGCAGCACCCGCCTTAGCACTATGCTTTTCTACCGCTCGCTTAACCGCACTATAGGCAATGAACTGAATGCGGGAGTCAATCGAAAGATGCAAATCTTTACCGGGAACCGGTTCTTGAGCCCAAACTTCTTCGATCACGTGCCCCAAACGATCACGGATGACGCGACGTTGTCCATTTTGACCGGTCAACGTCTTATCGTTTGCTAACTCAATCCCTTCTTGCCCGTGATTTTCTCGATTGTTAAAACCAACAATGTGGGCAGAAAGCTCACCACCGGGATACTGGCGCTTAACATCAGGCGTATACGTGAAGCCGGAAATCTTCATCGCTTGCACTTTGCGAACCGTTTCCATGTCCACTTGACGCGCAATATTGACCCAAGCATTCGGGCGCGCTAAACGCTTTTGCAAAGTGTTCGTGGAAACGCCGAGCAATTGACTGAGCTGCGCAATTTCATTAGGCGTAATTTCAACCAAATTGGTCGTTGCCCAAATGGAACGAGCAGGCAAGGACGCCGCCAAGACAACACCATTGCGGTCAAAAATTTGACCACGACCGGCTGTAATATCGAGCGTTTTTGCGTAACGAAATTCCCCTTGACGTTGCAAAAACTCCGTGTTGAAACATTGCAAGTAAACGGCTCGTAAGAAGCAAATAGAGAAAACCGAAACTAGCGTGCCCAACAAAACATGCGAGCGCTTTTGTGAAATTTCCGTTGTACGCCAATCTTTCTCGCGTTCAGCCGCACGTTTTTGGCGCTTAGGCGAGCGGTCTTCGTTCCAAAAAGACGAGGCCTTTTGCGTCACCGCAATCTTTAATCTTTCGAACAAGGGGGTATTTCTCATTTCGAGCCCTCCCCTTGACGCTTACGCGTTACGAAGTGTGGTACCGGTTTTGGCTGCAAGATGACAGTATTTTCGTTGCGAGCGGCCTCTAACCCCATCTCTAAGGCAGTCTTTGAAATGTAGGCAGGCAAAGTCGCCTTTGCCAATTCAATGCGTAACTCTTTGGACTCGTCTTGCAGACGACGACCGTACTCTTGCTCTTGTTCAATCGTGATCGTGAGTTCACGTACTCGGTATTGTGCGTTCACAATCAACACCGCTTCCGTCACCAATGAGACGGTGAGTAAACCAATGCTAATCATCAAAAGATGTTTGCGAATAAACATCAAATTGAAATATTTCAGCATGCCCCATCCTCCCCACGAGAACGGGTCGCCACTCTCAAAATGGAGCTGCGAGCTCGAGGATTTTCAGCGCATTCTTCCTTGCTGGGCAAAATTCTGCGCACATCGCACAAAAGCGGTTGAGGCAATTGATCAGGACGAAGCGGCAGGCGAGGATCAATATCACGTTCAGGATGCGCAGCTTTATCGAAAAACCGTTTCACAATACGGTCTTCTAACGAATGGAAGGTGATCACTGCGATTCGTCCACCATCCTTAACCACATCCATCGCACCGTTGAGTGCATGAGTTAATTCATCCAACTCGCTATTAATGTGAATTCGAATGGCTTGGAAGGTACGCGTTGCCGGATTTTGCGTGGGATCCTTTTTATTCATTGGGACAACGCTTGCCACTAACTTAGCTAATTGTTGCGTCGTCGTCAACGGCGATTCATCGCGCGTTTGGCAGATCGTTTTGGCAATTTTTCGAGCAAAACGCTCCTCGCCCAAATCAGAAATAACATTGGCGATTTCACGTTCTTGGGCTGTAGCAAGCCATTGGGCTGCCGTCATCCCTGTTGTCGTGTCCATGCGCATATCAAGAGGCCCGTCCATACGGAACGAAAAACCTCGTGTGGCATCGTCAATTTGAGGACTTGATACGCCAATGTCCATAAAAACACCGTCAACTTCAGTCACACCTAAAGCCAACAGTTTTTCTTTTAATTGGGAAAATGGCGCATGAATAATCGTAAAACGCTCATCCTTGATTTCGGCTGCTGCAGCAATGGCTTCCGGATCTCGGTCAAACGCAATAAGACGTCCTTTGGGACTCAAAGATTCAAGAATAAGACGAGAGTGGCCGCCACGACCAAAGGTAGCGTCCACATAGACGCCATCGGCGTTATGCACCAATTCTCGAGGTGCTTCCTCTCGCATAACGGAGAGGTGAACGAAGGGCTTATTCATTTCCATCCTCTCCTTACAAGACAAATGACTCTAATTCAGGCGGTAAGCCCTTAGCCATTTCACGATCCATGTACTCGGTGTAATGGCCTTGATCCCAAAGTTCAAAGTGATTA
>CABSHY010000082.1 GCA_902477615.1 uncultured Sutterella sp. | reverse complement strand
CTTTAAGAACGTTTCCGGGTCTTCTTGCAAGATATTGAGGATGGCGCCCAACTTCTTTAATTGACGAGAGGCGGCAGCATCCTTTTTGGCTTGCGCGCGATTGGCCAACTCAAACAAAGCGGCCACGGCAACCGGAACGTTAAAGTCATCGTCCATGGCTTCTTTAAAGCGCTTGGCACATTCTTCGTTCCAATCCAAGGGCAAGTCGTCAGCCGGCACATCCTTTAAGGCACCGTACAGGCGCTTTAAGCTTTGGTAAGCATCGACAATTAAGTCCGGTCCAAAGAGAATGGGGCTACGGTAGTGCGTGCGCATCAAGAAAAATCGCAAGACTTGAGCACCGTTGCCCTTACCGAACTTTTCATCCGTTTCGGCAATGGCGTCTCGCACCGTCCAGAAGTTACCCAAAGACTTACTCATCTTTTCTTCTTGACCGTCCTTGTTCATCACGCGCAAGGGACCGGTGTGCATCCAAACGTTCGCGAAAGACTTACCGTGAGCGCCTTCACTTTGAGCGATTTCGTTTTCATGGTGCGGGAAGATGAGGTCGGGACCACCGCCGTGAATATCAAACGTTTCACCGAGGTAGTAGCAGCTCATCGCAGAGCACTCAATGTGCCAACCCGGGCGACCCACGCCCCAGGGGCTTTCCCATTGAGGTTCACCGGGCTTAGCGCTTTTCCAAAGAACGAAGTCCAAGGGATCGCGCTTAGTTGTATCGGCCGCTACACGTTCGCCGCTTCGCAAGTCATCGATCGACTTACCGGACAACTTCCCGTAAGACTTAAAGCCTCGCACGGCAAAAGCCACGTCACCGCCTTCGGTCTTATAGGCCAAGCCGTTTTTCTCGAGCTTGCCGATGATGTCCAACATTTGCGGAATGAATTGCGTGGCACGAGGCTCCACGGTCGGCGCCAAACACCCTAAGGCCATCATGTCTTCTTGCATGTAGCGACCGTACTCTTCAGTCAAATCGTCACAAGAAATCTTGCGTTCAGCCGCACGGCGGATGATCTTGTCATCCACATCCGTGATATTGCGAACGAAGGTCACTTTGTAGCCACTGGCTTCAAACCAACGACGAATAATGTCAAAGGAAATGAAGGTACGGCCGTGACCGATGTGCGTGTAGTCATAAACCGTCACGCCGCAGACGTACATTTTGACTTCATTGGGCGTGATCGTTTGAAAGGGAGCCTTTTGGCGAGATAGTGTGGAGTAAACCTCTAATGCCATGATGCGTTCTTTTCTAATAAAGTGGTAATCAATCTGTTAAGTATAACCGACAAGGCCACGTGCGTTAAAGAAAATATCCGCTAACGTCAGGTTTTTCTTTTGATTCTCATTGAAAAATCTCGTTGCATCTCATTCTGTTCGCAAAAACCTGAAAACGTATAATGCCTTTATTCATTCATCGATTTAAGAGAAAAGACTCATGACCTCCATTTCTCGCGCACTGAAAATATCGGTTTTGGCGCTTTGTGCAGCAGGCGTTGCGCAAGTCAGTCTTGCCAATGAGCTCTTTGAGCCGCCCGCCAATGAAACGGAGCGCGCCACGCTCATTGATCGTTTGATTGTTCAAAAAGATTGGAAAAATGCGCTCAATCAGGTTGAAGAAGGCTTGAAAGTCAACCCTAAGAGCGCACAGTTGAAATTCAAGCGTGCCGTCATCTATGAACGAGCCGGCCAAACCACGCGTGCCAAAGCGCTATTGGAAGACTTCATCGCCAGTTACCCTGAAATCGTTGAGCCTTACAACAATTTGGCGGCGATCTATGCCTCAGAAGGCAACATCAACCGTGCTTTGTCGCTATTGAATCAAGCCGTAACGATTAATCCGGGCTTTGCCTTGGGACACGAAAATTTAGGTGACCTTTATCTTCAAAAGGCCATCTCTCACTACAAAAATGCGGTGCGTGCACAACCAGCCAACAACCGCATGAACCGCAAACTCAAAGCGGCCGAAAGTTTAATTAACTAGGAAGACTCTAATGAAATACCGTTATCGACTCGCAGCCTTGGCTGCCGGCGCCCTTTTGGTTGCCAACCCCCTTTGGGCTGCTCAAGCCACGACAAACCCCAAGGTTCAAATCCAAACGAACATGGGTGATATTGTTTTGGAGCTTAACGCCAAAGCGGCTCCCAAGACCGTGGCCAACTTCTTGCAATACGCCAAGTCCGGTTTTTATAAGAACACGATCTTTCACCGCGTGATCCCCGGCTTTATGATCCAGGGGGGTGGTTTTGTGAGCGGATTGGAAGAAAAAGACACAAAAGCTCCGATTGCGCTAGAATCCCGAAACGGTCTGACGAACCAACGTGGCACCATTGCCATGGCCCGTACCTCGGATCCTAATTCCGCCACGAGCCAATTTTTTATCAATGTTGCCAACAATAACTTCTTGAACGCCGATCAGGCGCAAGACGGTAACGGCTATGCTGTTTTCGGCAAAGTCGTCTCCGGGATGGAAGTCGTGGATAAAATTGCTGGCGTGAAAACGCACACGGTTCGTTACTACGACGATGTGCCCATCCGTGATGTCGTCATTAAAAATGTTTCGATTCTCAAAGGAAAATAATCGATGATTCGCTTAACGACCAACCTTGGTGTGATTGATCTTGAACTTGATCACGAACACGCCCCGGCCACGAGCAAGAACTTTGAACAATATGTCACCGAAGGTTTCTACAACGGTACGATTTTCCATCGTGTGATCTCCGGTTTCATGATTCAAGGCGGTGGCTTTGAAGCCGGCATGCGTCAAAAAGACACCCATGCCCCGATCGAAAACGAAGCCGCTAACGGCCTTCGTAACGACAAGTACACGATCGCCATGGCTCGCACGAGCGATCCGCACTCGGCTACCGCTCAATTCTTCATCAACGTCGCTGACAATGATTTCTTGAACCACACCGCTCCCACGCCCCAAGGTTGGGGCTACGCCGTTTTCGGTAAGGTTGTGGCCGGTGAAGAAGTTGTTGACGAAATCGCCAAGGTCCGCACCTCCAAGTGGGGTTTCCACGGTGATGTGCCCGTTGATGACGTCGTCATTGAAAAGGCAGAATTGATCGAAGGTTAATCGACCGAATCAATTTTGAGCAAAAAGCCTTGGGGCAAAAATCCCAAGGCTTTTTCATATTCGAAAAAGAAATTGTGTTATTTCCACTTGACGTAACGACGGGCTTTTTTTCCACCCCCGTCACAATCCCCGCATCTTCCAAGGCCTGCATCAGCTTTTTTGCGCGCTCCTCATCAATCCGGAATTGATTCATAAAGCGTGTCAGGGTCTTTTTCTCATCAATCACCAATAGGTCTTTCGCGGGCTCCAAAAGCGTCTCAGGCGACTCACTAAGATCAAAGCCCGCAGAGGTAAATACGTCTCTGACGGTTGCACTTAACGTGGTGATATAAGCGTCTGTCGTGTTTTTCGATGGTGTGGGCAACACCAACATATCGGCGCGCTCAAAAGGTTGATGCAGGGCTTTGAGTCGCGCCTGCGTGATGCGACGCGGCTGCATCCGCGCGCGTCCGATGCGCTCAGTCACCGCTTTTGCCATCGATGCGCTTGCAAGCGCCTCGTAAAGATAGGCACTCAAGACAATGATGATTTTAGGTTCATAGCGCTCCAATGCCTCAAGAACTCGTTCACCGTGCTCGGCATAAAATGCCACGGTTTGAGGCCCATGCAGGTGCGAGGGAACCTCATCACACCAAACCACTTCATGGGTGAGACGTTCGACTTCATTGGGGCGAGAGACGCTCTTCGTTAATCCAATCCCCCACAAAGAAAACCAATGCGCTAACGCATCACGAATCTTTCCTTGCTTTACGTTCGGTGCAAAGTAGTGCGCACGATCGTCATGATCGTAACCCTCGGCTCCTTGCCCCGGTAGTGCAACGATTAAGATGCCACCTTTGCAGTTGACTTCGTTATCCATTTGAATTACTTTGCAAAAAAGGCGTGACAAGACCCGCTCGACACGCCTTTTAAGTTGAACACTTAAACGATTAGATTAACTTCAAACCGCTTTCGATGTTAGCAATGACCGTGTCTTTACCGAAAAGTTCCAACGTCTTATCAAACATCGGAGAGACCTTTTCACCAAAGACCAACACACGAACCGGAACTGCAATCACGGGCATCTTCACGCCCATTTCATCCATGATGCCCTTTAAGACACCGTAGATGTTTTCAGAGTTCCAGACTTCAACCGTGCGGGCGCGTTCCAAGAAGAGATGAACGGCCTTCTTGCTCTTTTCGTCAGCCAAGATTTCCTTGACCAATTCGGGGTCACGCGTAAGCGGACGGTAGAAAATCATGCAAGCGTCAGCCAAGGCTTCGAGCGTTTCCGGGCGTTGCTTGGTGATTTCCATCACGCCTTCCAAGTCGGCGTTACCATCAATCACACCACCGCGAGCTTCAATGCGCGAGCGCACCAAGGCGGCCAAACGAGCGTTATCGGCTTCAGCGATATAGAGGTGGTTTAAGTGATTTAACTTGTTCGGATCCAAGCAAGCCGGGGACTTCGAGCAGTGAGCCAAGTCAAACCATTCGGCCAACTGAGCCATCGTGAACTTTTCATCGTTGCCGTGACCCCAGCCCAAACGAGCCAAGTAGTTCACCAAAGCTTCAGGCAAGTAACCCTTTAATTCGTAATCCATGACGCTGGCGTCACCGTTACGCTTACTCAACTTACGGTTATCAGGCCCGTTAATCAACGGCAAGTGTGCAAATTCCGGCACTTCGTAGCCCAAAGCCGTATAGAGGTTAATTTGACGCGGCGTGTTGTTGATATGGTCGGCCCCACGCACAACGTGGCTCACCTTCATGTCAATATCGTCAACTACCACAGCAAAGTTATAGGTCGGGATGCCGTCACCGCGCATGATCACCAAGTCGTCAAGTTCGGAATTTTCGAAACTGATTTCACCGTAAACCATGTCCTTCCACGTCACCGTGCCGTTGTCGGGATTGCGGAAACGAATGACAGGCGTCACGCCTTCCGGAATTTCACGACCGACGCAGTTTTCAGGACGCCAACGACCGTCATAGCGCGGCTTGAGCTTCTTGGCCATTTGGTCTTCGCGAAGCGCGTCGAGTTCTTCCTTCGTGGCATAGCACTTGTAGGCCAAGCCCTTTTCCAACATTTCGTCAACGACTTCTTTATAGCGAGCCAAACGATCCATTTGATAGATCGGGCCTTCGTCGTATTCCAAGCCAAGCCACTTCATGCCGTCCAAAATGACGTCAACGGCCTCTTGCGTGGAGCGCTCTTGGTCGGTGTCTTCAATACGGAGCAAGAATTTGCCGCCAATGAAGTGACGGGCATAAGCCCAACAATAGATGGCCGTGCGGGCCGTCCCCAAGTGCATCATCCCCGTGGGACTCGGTGCAATACGTGTACGAATTTCTTTCATTTTTCTCTATAAGTAAAAAAGTAAGAGCGAATTGTTTATTTTAACACCGATAAATCGTCAATAAAGGAATAATCCTGCCTTGGCATAAGTAAGAATGTGCAAAAGGTGCACTTTTTTGACATTTTTTGTTCAAACGATTGTGCATAACCTCTTCACGAGTGTGCAATACGCTGTGGAGAACTCACAATTGCTCAAAGACAAGGCAGGTGAATTACCCTCGAGTGAACTCGAGGGCTTCATGGGACCTGACTGAATCGGTATGATTCAACCCTTTCGCGCAGGCACTGTCGCTGAACAGTATCGCCTGCGAGGAACTCTTTACCCATTCTAGACCATTCCGGCCCGCACAGCTTTTATTCTCTTCGGCAAGGAACGGCCATTTGGCCAAATTCTTTGCCGCACATTCATCTCGATCGTGCTCTTGACCACAGACTTTACACTGCCACTCACGATCTTTTAACGTCAATCCTTGATGACGATGACCACAAACACAACACCGCTTGCTCGATGGATAGAACCGATCCGCTTTGATGAGATTCTTTCCATTGGTCTTCAATTTGTATTCCAAACATCGGTACAAATTGCCAATGCCCACATCAAGAATCGCTCGGGCCAGTTTGTGATTTTTCACCATCCCTTTGATATTTAAATCCTCAATCACGTACGAAGTTACTTGGTTATCGTTAGCCAACGTATGACTGATTTGATGAATATCATTTAATCGACAATGACGAATGTATTCGTGTATCTTAGAAATCTTCTCCCTTTGCTTGCAATAGCCTTTCGAAGGTAAGCGTTGTTGAAACGTTTTGCCTTCAGAATTGCTTTGCTCCACAAAGGACACCTTCTTGCGCGCAAGAATCTTCTGCTCAATCTTCAATCGCTTTAACCCCTTGGTTAGACGATGA
>CABSHY010000081.1 GCA_902477615.1 uncultured Sutterella sp. | reverse complement strand
AAAATGGCCTTGGTCTTTTGGAAGAGGTAGGACTTGTTGGCAGAACCACCACCCTTCACAACGCACAAGAACTTGTATTCGTCGCCTTCCGTGGCTTCAATGTCGATTTGAGCCGGGAGGTTGCACTTGGTGTTGACTTCCTTGTACATCGTCAAGGGAGCGTTTTGGGAATAACGCAAAGCGTCTTGCGTGTAGGTATTGTAAACGCCCAAGCTGATGGCTTCTTCATCACAGAAGTCCGTCCAAACTTGTTGACCCTTTTCACCGTGAACAATAGCCGTACCCGTATCTTGGCAGATCGGGAGGATTCCCTTGGCGGAGATTTCAGCGTTGCGCAACATCGTCAAGGCAACGTATTTGTCGTTATCAGAAGATTCCGGGTCGTTCAAAATCTTGGCGACTGCTTCGTTATGGGAGCGACGCAACAAGAAGTTAACGTTGTGGAACGCGGTGTTAATCAACGTGGTCAATGCTTCGGGTTGAACCTTAAGAATCGGCTTACCTTCAAATTCGCTCACGGAGACGTAGTCTTTGGTGATTAATTCATATTCCGTGTCGTCTTTGCCCGTTTGGAACATCGGAGCGTATTTGAATTCAGGTAATTGAGACATCTTTTATCTCTCCTTTCTAGTGCACTATTAGTTAGGGACGGCAAACTGTTTTGTCTTTCCTAACCGATTTCAATGAGTCGATCTTTCGATCAAGGGGTATTTTTTTTATCGTCTTATGTACCCGTAGACACAAGACGAAATTAAAACGGCAAGTAACCAGTGAAGACTACTTGCCGTTTAATCATTTCATATCAACCAACAATACTGATGATTTATACGAAACCGTAGATCATGGCGAGGATGTAACCCATCACAGAAGCCGTACTCACACCGATCAAACCCGGGATGATGAAGGAGTGGTTGATCACAAACTTACCGATGTGCGTCGTACCAGAGCGGTCGAATTGGATAGCAGCCAAGTCAGACGGGTACGTCGGAAGGATGTAGTAACCGTAGCAAGCGGCAGAGAAAGCCACCACGATGCCCGGAGGAACACCGACGCTCAAAGCGGCCGGAACGATCGTAGCCACAGCAGCAGCTTGAGAGTTCACGAGCTTGGAGACTAAGAGCAACACGATAGCGTACAACCACGGAGCTTCCTTAACAGCTTCCGTTAAGCCAGACTTCAACGTGGGCAAGTGAGCAGCAAACATCGTGTCTGCCATCCAGGCCACACCGTACACGGCAACAATGGCCACACAACCGGCGCGGAACACGGAGTTGCTAGCAACGCTAGAGGCCTTAACGCCACAGAAGATCACCATCAAGGCGCCGGCAGCCAACATGAACATTTGAATAGCCAACGTCATGGACAAGCGCTTAGCACCAACTTGCGGACGCAATTCCGGGAACATACCGAGAAGAGCAACGATAACGATCACGCCCAAGAAGATGAACAAAGAAGCCCATTGCGTCTTGGAGAACGTACGACCAATCAAGGTGGCAGAGTCACCATAGACATACTTCTTCGCTTCTGGGTCAGCAATCAACTTTTGGAATTCTTCATCTTTATCCAAGTCCTTACCGCGGAACCAAGAGAAGGTACCAACTGCGAAGACACCAACTATGCCGGCAGGAATCGTGATAGAGAAGAGGTCAACAAAACCAAAGTGTTGGCCGTTGATTGTATAGCCGTCCATCAATGCGATCATGGACACAGCAGCCACAGCAGCCGGAGAGCAGATCACACCCATTTGGGAAGCGATCGTGGAACCTGCCATCGGACGTTCCGGACGGATGCCATTCTTGATAGCAACGTCATAAATAATCGGAAGCATTGTGTAAACAACGTGACCCGTTCCACAAAGAACCGTTAAGAACCAGCAGATATACGGAGCCAAGTAGCAGACGTAACGCGGGTTACGACGGAGGATCTTTTCAGCGATTTGGAGCAAGCAGTCCAAACCACCAGCGGCTTGCAATGTAGCGGAACCGCAAACCACGGCCAAAATCGTGAGAATCACGTCGACCGGCGGTTTACCAGGCTTCAAGCCGCAACCGAAAATCAAAATGATAAGGCCGATACCGCCGATAAGGCCTAAAGCCATACCGCCTTTACGGGCCCCGTAGAATAAGCAGACTAAAACGAGTAGGAGCTGCAGCCAAAAGTCTAAACCAATCATGGTAGTTTCCTTTTACTGTAATAAGAAAATTGGTAAAAAGTTACAAATAGTCACTTTTTTAGACAGTGCAATTTTACGATGTGATTTGTCTATTGGCGCCCTGTTATCGTTGCTTTATTGTGCTATTACTACTTTGGACAATAATCTTTACAAAAGCTCCCAAAAGTCTTAAGGGTTATCCCTTAATTTTGAGAAATGGTGGTAGATAAAACTACCTATTTTTTAAGCAATTTTGCGTCAAATCTCGCTCAAAGCCTTTGTTTGACGAGAAAGTTAGGGCAAAGGTATGAAAAAAGCGCCTCATGACTGAAGCGCTTTTTTGATCAAACACTAATTAGTAGAAGTCACAAATTAGAGCATGATTTGAGAGATAAAGTAACCGACAATGGTACCGCTTGTTACAAAGATCAAACCCGGTCGCATGTAACTGTGGTTAAACACAAAGCTACCTAACTTAGTGGTACCGGTACGGTCAAAAGCCGTACAGCCGATTTGAGCACCGCCCGGGATCACGAAGTCACCGTAGCAGCTGGCCCAAATACCAATCAACAATTGCGGTTGCAAGCCCAAAGCCAAACCGATCGGCATCAAGATCGTCGTACTGACGGTCGGTGAGAAGATCACGGAGCTAAAGCAGAAGCAAACTACGCAGAAGATGATCGGGGAGGAGCTAGCGATATCAGAGAAGTAGTGAACGAAAACGTCCTTGTGCGTATCAAAGAACGTGCCCGTTAACCAAGAGATACCGAAAACGCCCACCACGCCGATAAGACCGGAGCGGAAAACGGAACCGGAGGCAAACTTGTCGCTCGGCACCTTACAAAGAACAATAATCACGAGAGCCGTGGCCAACATGACCATTTGAATCAAAGACGGGATCGGCAACTTGCTGATCTTGCCGGCAACTTCCCAAGACGGGCGAAGAGCGTCGACAGAGCCCACCGTGATGGACGTTAAAATACCCAAGGCAAAGATCAAAACGCCAAGCTTGGCACCCTTAGAGGGTTCAACATTGAAGCGGTCGGCAATATTGGCGTGCAATTCCGTGTATTGGCCCGTTTCCACACGATGCAAGAAGACGGGGTCTTTTTCCAATTCGCTACCGCGCCAGTTGACAGATAAGCAAGCGCAGAGAATGGCGATGAAGTACGTCGGCACAGAAACGGAAAGGATATCTAAGAGCGTGTAGCCGTAAGCGGACATGATGCCCACCATGGCGGCCATGGCAGCACTCATGGGGCTTGCCATCACGCCGATACCGGCACAAATCACAGAAGCAGAAACGGCACGTTCCGGACGAATCTTAGCTGACGCAGCCACTTCAGCGACCACCGGGTACACGGCAAAAGCCACATAGGCCGTACCCACGAAGATCACGAACATGGAGCAAACGATCGGGCCCACAAAGTTAATGGCGCGGGGCCACTTGCGGAGCAACTTTTCAGCCAAGCCCACCAAGAAGTCCAAACCACCGGAGCCTTGCAACACACTCGTACAAGCAATCACTGCGGTGATAATCAACAAAACAGACACCGGAGGAGAGCCCGGTTGCATGTCAAAGCCTAAAACCAAAATGCTCACACCGAAACCACCGGCGGCACCTAAGCCAACACCGCCGAAGCGGCCACCGACAGCAAGGCAGAAGAGCACAACGGCGAGCTGAAGCCAAAACTCAAGATCGACCATTTTTTGTCCTTGAAAGTAGATAGAAGATATAAGAAAAAGAGCGCCGCATCATGGTCACTCTATTAATTAGGTCGAATTGTAAGCGTCTTTTTACGAAAATTCGACGACAAATACTCGAACAAATATCGACAAAAGTGAAGAATTGCTCGACAATCTGTTGATAAGTATTCGATTTTTCTAGAAAAATAGCAAGGAATATTACAATAGCTTTTGTAATGGGAGTAGGGAATTTACTAAATTGTCGACAATTTGCAATTTCGTTCTATTAGGTGAAATCCTGTAAGTATTTGAGATTACGGTTATTTTGTGGACATTGTCCTATAATCACAAACGTAATCATTTTTTTGTAAAGAACAAAAATGCAACACAACGACAATTTGTTCGAACAGATCCGCGATCATTTGCAAGCGCAAGCCAGAAACGGTGAGCGCATCGATACGGAAACGGAACTGGCTAAGCAATTTGGCGTAACGCGTTACCGTATTCGAAAAGAATTGGACGTGCTCACGCAAATGGGGATTTTGGTTCGAACGCCTAAGCGCGGAACGACCGTTCGTGAGGTCGGGGCCAACAGTCTTCGAAATCAAATCCAAATGCGCTTTGACGTTGCCAATTTTGATATTGGAGAGTTTATCGAGGCACGCGCTTTGGTGGAATGCTCTTTGATGCCTTTAATCACGCGTCGCATTACGCCGGCACTGGCCTCTCGCCTTGAAGGCACACTCAATAAAATTGAAGAACACGCCGATGAACCGTTGGTGGCTGACCGTTTCGACCGAGAATTTCACCTCTTATTATTAGAAGGCTGCGGCAACCGCGTCTTGCAGGTCTTCTCCGGTGTTTTGGTGACCTACTTTGAAAAGACCGCTCACCGTGTTGCCAAAATGGATCGCGCCTTTTTCTTAGAAGTGGCTCGCCAAGAACGAGAAATTTTGCATGCCATCCGCATGGGCGAAGCTCAAAAAGCTTCTGATCTTTTGCGTGCTCACTTGATGGAACAATCGCAATTATTGCCGCTCTAATCAAAGCGCTCATCAAATGAAAAAGGGAACAGTTTTTAAGGCTGCTCCCTTTTTTGACATTAAGACGTCTAATTAGATTTTGTCCATAAAGTCGCAATAAGAATCACGATTGAGAATCGGTTTGAAGTTATCGCAAATCTTCACGGCCTCTTGTGCGTCGTCCCAGAGCAAATCAATGATGCAACCGGCAAGCACCTTGACCGTCTTGTTGTAAGCGGTTTTGTGATCTTCTAAGACATAATTGGCACCGTGCAAGACGCCTCGAGCGCAACCCACCCACGGGTGAACCACGGGCATTAAGTGACTCACATCGCCCATGTCGGTGCTGCCTGCGGAGTGTTCACCGTTAAAGACGTGTTCGGCACCAAAAATTTCAATGGCGTTATCTCGCAAGAACCCCTTGAAGGCTTCATCGGGGCGCAAAGGAAGGTAGCCCGGCAAATCCTTAATTTCGCACGTGGCGCCAATGGCATCAGCGCCCGCCTTAAGTGCGCGGTTAATCGCTTTGTTGTAGCCGGCAAGCGCTTCGATATTGGAGGCACGCACATAGCTTTCCATTTTCACGCGATCGGGAATAACGTTGACCAAGTCGCCACCCGCAGTAATAATCGGGTGGAAACGCACACAGTCGGCTTCTCTAAAGGTTTCACGAATGGCATTAACACCCATCACGCCCATCATGGCAGCGTTTAAGGCATTGACGCCTTGATCGGGGGCACCTGCGGCGTGAGCGGCCTTACCGCGGTATTCAATGAGTTTGCCAATAAAGCCATTACAAGAAGCGCCCACAGCGAAGTCGCCTTCTTTGTCTTCGGTCGTATTGGCATGCATTTGCATGGCCATGTCAATGTCTTCAAAAGCGCCTTCGGCAATCAATTGAGCCTTACCGCCGAGGTAGCGAAGTTTCCCTTCTTTTTTGAGTTCGTTTCGATAGTCAATTTCGACATACTCTTCAGCGGGAACCGCGAAAAAGACCACGTCGCCTCCCAAATACTTCATGACATCAGCATCCTTAAAGGCCATGGCAACGCCTAAGAGGTTCGCTAACTGAACATTGTGACCGCAGCAGTGAGCGGCGCCCGTCTTTGCATCACTATTGGGGTGATCGCGACAGATAATGGCATCGAGTTCCGCTAAAAGTGCAACGGACTTACGAGAGGCCTTACCCTTGACGCGGGCCTTGACGGCCGTCAAAGCGGCACCGCATTCGCATCGCATCCCAAGGGCTTGAAGCGCATTTTTCACTTTTTCTTGCGTGACATTTTCTTTAAAGCCCAATTCGGGTTCTTGGAAGATGGTTTCACCAAAGGCTTCGATGTCGGCAAAGCGAGCGTCAATGGCGGCAAAGACCTTGTTTTTGAGTTCTTGTTTATTCATGATCAAAATTCCTAATTAGAAGATGCCTTCGAGGTGCAATACAAATTCAGCCAAAACCGTTGCGCAAAGAAAGCTACC
>CABSHY010000080.1 GCA_902477615.1 uncultured Sutterella sp. | reverse complement strand
TCTCCTCGCTCTTCTGCGGCCAGCAACTCCATCACCATGGCATCAAGCTGTGCCTTCTCTAGCTTTAAGAACGCACACTTGATTTCGAATTCTGCGATTTCCGGCTCCGTCTTCAAATCCTCTTCTTGACTGGCCAATGCCAACATCGTATCGTGCATCGGGTCATCATCCAAGAATGAGAGCAAGTAACCGCTATTCATTCGCGCATCAACCGCTTTACCATCTTCATCCGTTAAGTGAGATTGTGCCAAATGCCAAAGTCTCACAATAGCCCCTTCCCATTCATCAACGGTATCCAACATCTCATCGGCAATTAAGTCCGAATATTTCAAAAGCCATTGGGGGTTAGCAATAAAGCACTGCAAAAGACGGCGTTTAATGTTGGTAAAGACCGGCCCTGTCGTGACGGGTTTAGGCGTGCGACGCCAACGTTGGCTTTGTACAGAATCTCGACCATAACCGTTAGGCGTCTTTTGAACAACGGGCGTTTCTTGAACAAGGGCAATACCACATAAAGCGGCCAATTCCCCCGGTTCCATACGAATAGCTGCCGCTAACTCTTGAACCAACAATTGTCGAAGCGCCAGTGCACTCATACGAGACAATAACGGCTTAGCGATAGCAACTGCCTTTGCACGTTCTTCTGCCGTTCTAAAACCTCGGCCGTTCGTTACCTCACGAACAATGTCTAAGACAAAGAATTTTGAGAGAGCAAAACCCGCATTTAACTGCGATTCAAAGGCCTCTACCCCTTGCGTCTTAATCAAGCTATCAGGGTCCTCCCCTTGGGGCAACATCACAAAGTGGGCCGTTTGCGTCTCGGTGATGATGGCAAGGGTTGACTCCATGGCACGGCGGGCTGCCTTAAAGCCTGCAGCGTCACCGTCAAAGGAAAAGTAAACGTTGTCGGTTAATTGGAACAATCGCTTAACATGCTCTGAAGTAATGGACGTTCCCAACGCCGCCACCGACTCCGTAAAACCGGCTTGCGAGAGCTGAATCACATCCATGTAACCTTCGCAGACAATGGCGCGCCCTTTTTTGTGGATAGAGTCTCTTGCCTCATAAAGGCCGTAGAGTTCAAGCCCCTTATGGTAAACAGGGGTTTCTGGCGAATTGAGGAACTTAGGTTCTTCCCCAGGCACCATCGTACGAGCCCCAAAACCTATTACCTTGCCTCTGGGGTTGCGAATCGGGAACATGACGCGATTGCGGAATCGGTCATAGCGCTTGTCATCTTTAACGATGATTAAGCCACACTCTTCAAGTTTTGCTTCATCGTAAAAAAGATCGGGGAAAATTTCTTTTAAGCCGTGCCAAGAATCAGGCGAAAAACCAATTTGGAATTTTTTAGCCGTCTCTTCCGTGATACCACGTCCTTTGAGATACTCAATGGTTTTGACATCGTGAAAGAGATTTTGATGGTAAAAACCAGCGGCGGATTCTAAGAAGTCCGTTAAACTTTTTGCTTTGGCTTGGCGAGCTTTTTCTTGCTTGTCTTCGGGAACTTCCAGTCCCAGATTATCCGCAAGCTCTTTGATGGCCTCAGGAAACGAGAGACCTTTGTACTTCATCAAAAAAGAAATGGCCGTGCCGTGTTCACCACAACCGAAGCATTTAAAGAATTGCTTTTGTTGGTTAACGGCAAAGGACGGTGTTTTTTCCTTATGAAATGGACAACAGGCAAGCCAGTTGGTGCCCTTATGTTGCAACTTCACATAGCGACCGATCACTTGAACAATGTCGGTGCGAGAGAGTACCTCTTCAATAAAACTCTCAGGAATCACGTCTTTTTCCTTCTTGTCGTACAAAAAAGGGCCGGAAAAATCGGCCCCATTTTCTCAAATTAAGCCGTTAACTTTTGCTTAATTAAAGCGCTCACCTTACCCATATCGGCACGACCCGTTAACTTGGGCTTGAGCATACCCATGACCTTACCCATGGCAGCCATACCGGACAAACCGGAAGCGGCGATCGCCTCTTCGATCATTTGTTCGATTTCAGCTTCGGTCAAGGGCTTGGGTAAATAGCAGGACAAAACATCGATTTCGGCTTGTTCTTTTTCGGCCAAGTCGGCACGATTGGCAGCCGTGTATTGTTCGATGGAGTCATGACGTTGCTTAACGAGCTTAGCGATCACTGCCGTGATTTGAGCATCATCCATTTCAATGCGTTCGTCAACTTCTTTTTGCTTGATTGCAGCCATCAACAAACGGATGGCACCCAAGCGGCCCATGTCCTTAGCCTTCATAGCGGCCTTCATATCGGCCGTAATTTGTTCTTTAATCGTCATGATGAAACCTTTATAGAAAAAAATAACGCGTGCAAGACTCTTGAAAAGTAGAGATTTGCACGCGTAATTCTGACGAAGAGCGATTAAGCTCTTCCTGTCAAAACGAGTGTCACGTGTTTGACACTCTATTTTTCCGAGAAATTAGTAGAGCTTCTTCGGGAGCATTTGGCTGCGCAAGCGCTTGTAGTGACGCTTGATGGCAGCAGCCTTCTTACGCTTACGTTCGGCCGTGGGCTTTTCATAGAACTCACGAGCACGCAATTCGGTCAAAAGACCGCTCTTTTCAATCGTACGCTTGAAACGGCGGAGGGCGGTTTCAAACGGTTCGTTTTCTTTAACACGAATAGTGGGCATCAGGCACCTTACCTGTCAATAATAGTGGTTGCGGTAATGAATTACCGATCTGATCGAGGCGCAAAATCATCACAGAAAGCGACATCGATCTCCGAAAGTTTGCAATTTTCGCATAAAATACGAAAAAAAGAAAATGATCGAGTGTTTTTACACGAAACATTTTCAAAATATTTCGAGATTCTACTGATTTTTTTTAATTTATGCTCATTCTTGGACTTGAATCGTCATGTGACGAAACGGGCGTGGCTCTGATTGATGACAAAAAGGGGCTTTTAGCTCATGCTGTTCACACCCAAATTGACATGCATAAACTCTACGGCGGTGTTGTGCCGGAATTGGCCAGTCGCGACCATATCCGGCGTGTCATTCCGTTGGTTGAAAAGGTTTTGGAAGAAGCCGGTAAAACAAAAGAAGAGCTCGATGCCATTGCCGTAACGCAAGGTCCGGGGCTTGCCGGTGCACTTTTAGTGGGGGTGAGCGTTGCACACGCCCTTGCCTATTCTTTAGACATCCCTGTGATTGGCATCCATCATATGGAAGGTCACTTGTTAGCCAATTTGTTAGCCGACCCCGCTCCTCAATTCCCCTTCATCGCATTGTTGGTCTCCGGTGGTCACACGCAGATTATGAAAGTGACAAAGTTCGGCGACTATGAACTCCTGGGTGATACGCTGGATGACGCAGTGGGCGAAGCCTTCGATAAGACGGCTCAACTTTTAGGTATGTGCTATCCGGGTGGCCCTGCTGTTTCTGCATTAGCGGATAAGGGCGTCAGTGGCGCCATTGATTTGCCGCGTCCCATGTTGCATTCAGGCAACTTGGACATGAGTTTTTCAGGTTTAAAAACCGCTGTTTTAGCCGCTGTTAATAAAGCCGAAGATCCCAACGATGAAACCTTCCGTCAAAATTTAGCCCGAGCCTTTGTGGATTCCGTTGTGGATGTATTAGCAGCCAAAGTCGTCAAAGCCATGAAAGCTCACCACATGAAAACATTGGTGGTTGCCGGTGGCGTTTCTGCCAACAAGCAACTTCGCAATCGTTTGGTGTATGAAATGAGAAAGCGTGGCATGGAGGTATTCTTCCCGCCCATTAAACTTTGCACGGATAATGGTGCCATGATTGCAACGGCAGGGCTTGAGCGCATCAAGCACATGAGTGAAGATGAAATTGCCAAACACTTTAAAAACTTAAAGTTTGGCGTCAAACCTCGCTGGCGATTAAAAGACGCAGCGGGCGACATCCTTTAAAGAAAAACGGTGCAGATTGAATTTTCAACTTGCACCGTTTTTTCTTACTTAAGCCTCTTTTTCGTTTGCACAATTTACGGGTTTTGCGCCTAATTTCTCGGTTAACACCGAGGAAGCAATTTTGACGATGAAACCCCGACGACCGCCATTGATATAAATTTGCGGCATTTCCAAAATACTTTCTTGGACATAGACCGGCATACGTTTACGTGTACCAAAGGGTGACGTGCCACCTACCTGATACCCGCTATTGCGTTGAGCTTGTTCGGGCTTACAAGGGGCGATGTGTTTGACACCAATTTGTCGGGCCAAATTCTTTGTGCTCACTTCGCAATCCCCATGCATCAAAATCACTAAGGGGTTGGCGTGTTCATCTTCCATGATGAGCGTCTTTACCACTTCATGATGATTAAGGCCAAAAGTCTCAGCAACATAACTCGTACCGCCATGCTCGACATACTCATAAGTCAAAGACTCAAATTCAACTTTATTTTTCTTAAACCATTCGGTCGCGGGCGTTGCACTTTGATGCTTTTCTTTTGCCATTTTTCACTCCCAATCAAAGACCGGCCGGCAACGGGAAACTGATACGATCCGGCACGCCTTCCAATGTTTCAACGGATTCAGCCCCATGGGCCTTTAATAGTTCAATCACCCCTTGAACGAGATGCTCAGGAGCAGAAGCGCCTGCCGTAATGCCGACACGCTCGCAACCCTCTAACCAAGGCAAGTCGATTTCTTCGGCATTATCAATTAAGTAAGCTGTCACACCTTCTTGTTGAGCAATATCACGCAAACGTTTCGAATTAGAACTTGTCACGGATCCAACAACCAAAACCCTATCCACATGCTTGGCTAATTGCTTAACCGCCTGTTGTCGGCTTTGCGTGGCATAGCAAATATCCGCAGGAGACAACGAACGAATGCCCGGAAACTTTGCTTTGAGCTTAGCAATGATGGATTGCGTCTCATCAACCGACAACGTTGTTTGCGTCACATAACCCACTTTCGTGACATCGGGAACATCTAGCGCCTCAACCTCTTCGTCAGAGTAAACACGATAAATGTTGTCAGGAACTTGACCGACAGTACCGTCGACTTCAGCGTGCCCCTTGTGTCCCACCACAATAACGGTCAAACCGTCTTGGTGCATTTTGATCACTTCACGATGAACCTTCATGACCAAAGGGCAGGCTGCATCAAAAATCATGCGGAACTGACGCTTGGCAGCGTAGTCCTTTACCGATTGTGAAACACCGTGAGCCGAAAGAATCACAGTAGCGTCATCGGGTACTTCCGTTAAATCTTCAACAAAGATGGCGCCCTTGGCTTTTAATTCGTTCACCACCGTTTTGTTATGAACGATTTCATGGCGAACATATAACGGAGCGCCGTACTTTTGAAGCGCACGTTCAACAATTGCAATCGCTCGGTTAACACCGGCACAAAAACCACGAGGCTGAGCTAAATAAACTTTCATAATCAATCAAAACTATAGAACTGATACTCTGACAGCGTTAAAAACTAAATCCTGATAAAGGTATTCGTTTTACGCAAGTCGAAACGGATCAAGTTTAACGCAAAAGGCTGTTTTTCAGACAACGAAACACCGAAATCTCAAATTTTCTTTCAATTTTCATTGACGCGAGGGATGAACAAGCCTATACTGCATCGAACCAAAGCCCTGAGAATACGGTGTTTTAACAAAATTGCAGAAAGATTTGCGTCATGCATTGTATCTGCGTATAATGTCACACACTGTTTTCCCACCGAGGTGGATAACTTCGGATGGGTTTGTTTTGTTTAATTTTTTGAACGGAGTTAGCGATGGCACGAGTGTGTCAAGTCACCGGCAAAGCGCCGATGGTCGGCCACCGCGTTTCTCACGCAAACAACAAGACGAAGCGTCGCTTCATGCCCAATCTTCAATATCGTCGTTTTTGGGTTGAAAGCGAAAGCCGGTGGGTTCGTTTGCGTTTGGCGGCGGCAGGTCTCCGTACGGTCGACAAGCTCGGCATTGATGCGGTCTTAGCGGATCTCCGCGCCCGCGGCGAAATCTAATAGGAGTTCACCATGGCAAAGGGTAACCGTGAAAAGATCAAGTTAGAATCGACCGCAGGTACGGGTCACTTCTATACGACGACCAAGAACAAGCGCACGAGCACGGGCAAGATGGAAATTTCCAAGTATGACCCGGTTGCACGTAAGCACGTTGTTTACAAGGAAACGAAGCTCAAGTAATTGAGTTCAGTTTTCGAAAAAAGCTCGGATTTCCGAGCTTTTTTCATGCCTGCGACTTTTGCAGAATTAATACTTCAATTGGCCTTTGGCTTTTGCCGGTAACCCAGCCATCCAGGAAAACTGAGCTTCGTGACGATTCTTAAAATCACGAATGGCATCCAAGTCTTTCATCGTTGCACCAAGCATGTCCAAACCTTCAAGGATCATGTGTTGATGACGCTCCCCGATTTCA
>CABSHY010000079.1 GCA_902477615.1 uncultured Sutterella sp. | reverse complement strand
ACGTATTCTTGAGGCGTTGGAAAGGCAGCATAGAATTGATAATGTCCCACCACTTTTTCACCCACATCACCAATCGTTACCGAGGTCTTTGAAAGTTTCGTCAATAGACCGACTTTCACCATTTGTTTGATGAGTTCAGAAAACATTTGAGGCGTCACCTTCTGAAAGGCTCCCTTATGACACAAGACGCGGTAAAGGTCGATGGGCTCAGCGCAACCGTAGTGCACGATCGTGGAGAGCGTTTGCTGAATAAGCGTTGAGAAGTGATAAAGACTGTCATCCATGGGTTCAGCCCACTTTTGAAGCATTAAGTTAATCACGGCTACAGACTGAAAAATACCTAATCGAAACTGATCTTGAAGGGTCAAACGCTGTTGATTGGGTTCAATTAAAAATAATCGGCACAAGGCTGCCGATCCACGACGACCAGAGCGACCGAGTCGTTGACGGAAACTTGCTACCGAACTCGGAGCATTGATCTGAACGACAGAGTCAACGTGACCGATGTCGATCCCCATTTCAAGTGTTGATGTACAGACTGCGGTCGTTGGAAGTTGTCCCTCTTGAAGTCGCCTTTCCAAACTTTCTCGAATGGATTTGGCTAACCGTCCGTGGTGAGCAAAGTATTCATTATCAATTTCTCGGATCTGGCAACAACGACGAAGCGCATTGGCAATTTCTTCGGTTTTTGAGCGACTATTGCTGAAAATTAGGTTCGATTGACCGTGGGTACAGCGATAGAGGTCAGAGAAGACCACCGGCACATCATCTTCTGACGGACGACTCTCAATGGATATGTCTGGCGCAATGTCAGAGTAAGCACGAAGTTGCAACAGCAGAGATGACTTCACTGCGGTTGAATTCACAATAACGCCGGGGAAATCACCTTCGGGGCGCAGGAATGAATGCACGGACTCCAAGTCGCCCAGTGTGGCAGAAAGCGCAATGCGAGGCACTTTTCGGTCAAGCATAAAGTCCAATCGATGCAACAACGACTGTAATTGACAGCCTCGTTCAGTGCCGACAAAAGAGTGAAATTCATCAATAATGATATAACGAACGTTTTTAAATCCCTTTTGGCACCAACTCACCGGTTTCATGAGCATGGATTCCAAAGATTCCGGCGTAATGAGCAAAATGCCTTCAGGGGAACGGGCACAATCCATTTTCCCGCTTTGACTCGCATCGCCGTGCCAAGGGGTAATTTTTAAGTTCGTGATTTCGGCCAACGTTGCAAGACGTCTGGCCTGGTCATTAATCAGTGCCTTTAGGGGACTGATATAAAGAATGCCGACACTGTTATGCGGAGGCACTTGTAAAATTTTTGAGATTGCGGGCAAAAAGGCAGCTTCTGTTTTACCCGCTGCCGTTGCGGCCGAGATCACCACGTCTTGATTGGCTTTCAGGATGGGCTCTGCAGCCATTTCTTGCACTTCGCGTAACTGCGTCCATTGCTGGTTCCAAATCCAACGTTGCACCAAAGGATGAAAACGTTCAAAAGCAGAGGATTGACTCATTTAAAACTCCAACGTACTCATCATTTCGAGGTCGTCATCAAACTTTTCAGTCTCAGACGGTGCTTTGTCCATCTTGCGTTCAATAACCTCAGGACGAGGGTTTAACGTCTCATTCGCCTTTGGCGCTTGTGCTTTTGTCATTGATGAAGTTGCTTTTTCCAAAGGAACACCGGAGAGACGTTCTTCTTCAATCTTGAGGCTAGGTAACAAGGTCTTCCAATCCAAAGAAGGGTTTTGTTCCAGGACACTTAAGAAGTCAATGAAGGCTTTAATGGTGGTTCGAGGCGTTCTAAAATAGGCTTCACCCACATTTTTAAAGCAATGCGTTAAGAACGCAGACAAGGCTTCATCCGGGACTAAGTAGCGACTTTCATCACCCGAAGCAAACACTTTTCGAAGGTTATGCAAAAGCACCAAGAGCTCTTCCGGGGACAAATTGACCAAATGTAAAACGGGGGTTGTGTAATCCGTCACGCCTGCCGTCTTAGCAAAACGATTGTCTGCCAAGCGCGATTGAAGCGCTTGATAGCTATAAAGGCCTTTTGTGGGGTGAGTCAGGAATTCAGGGGTTCCACCCATCACAAATCCCATGGAGTCAGACGTCCCTTGAAGACAGTCATTGAGCATACGAAGGATTTGCTCGTAATTATTTGTGCGAGACTGCTTTTGGTGAAGTTTGAACAAATTCACCATTTCGTCCAAACAGATCAAAAGTCCGTTGTAACCGGCCTGTTTCACAAAAAGGCTCAATAACTTCAAACGGTCATAGACATTGCTGTCATCCACAATGCTTCTGACGCCTAAAGCATCTCTTGCTTCCTTTTTGGTCGCAAATTCACCTCTTAGCCAACGAAGGGCATTTTGTTTTAGGACTTCATTGTCATTATCAAAACCAATCCAATAGGCTTCAATGACTTGTGCAAAATCGTACCCGCCCACAAGCTCCGACAAATGGCCCAATCGTGTGCCGATCACGTTGCTCACTTCGCAATTTTGACTTTTGGCTTCTTCTCGAGCCAATGTAATGAAACGCTCAACAACACTGGCAAGCGCTTGACCATCGGGTTTTGCTCTTGTGGCACAGTTGCGAGTCAGTTCCGCATAGAGGTTTCTTGCATGGCCGCTTGTGGAATAAAGACGGCGATCTGGCGACAAGTCAGCTTGGAGCGTCACCACCCCCTTTTTTAAAGCAATCGCACGAACCAATTGCAGGAAAAAGCTCTTTCCGGAACCATATTCTCCGATGACCAATCGAAAAGCAGCTCCGCCATCCATAATGCGGTCAATATCGGTAATTAGAGCTTCAACCTCTTTCACTCGGCCCACTTGAATGTATTGAAGGCCATTTTTAGGAGTTACTCCTGCGCGCAATGACTGCAAAATGGCATCGCGGTCTTTGGAGCGAATCATCATTTTCTTTTCTTCTGACATAACACTTGCCTTTTAAATGCTTAAAAAAAGTTTAAGAGCGATCACGTCAATTTTTGACGTGAACTTTAAAGTAGGATTATTGAGCTTCTAAAATCTGAAAGAGTGCCTGTCCCATTTCTGTATCAACGGTCAAAACACCGTCGTCCTCAGAGATAATCGGGTAATCTGCATCGAGCAATTCAAAGCCCAAGTTGTTAATCCGCTCAAGTGCCTCATAAGGCATGAAATCCAACGCTTTGCATTGCTCCTCAAAGTCCTCAAACTTCCAAGTCTCTTGGGTAAGCAGTGTCTTAAAGAGGGCTTTTATCGGGTCGTTGCTCGTCATGGATTCGGACTTAGTTTCAATCGCAGGGGCTTCGTCAGTAAAGATCGTTCCCAAAATGCCTTGTGCGAGACGAGTTTCGTTAAGTTTTTGCTCAAAGACCGTATCGTCAATGATGGACTTGGCGAAAAGTTCCGGTTGGTCATCAGAGGAGTTGGAAGGCGAATCACTTTGACTCTCGTCTGATGAATCGCCATCGGGTTGAGCAGGAATCGAAAAGTCGGAGGTTTCTCCTAAACCGGTATCATGAAAGGCGATGTGAGTGGGCTCAGGCGTAATCCAATTAAAATCCTTGATATCCAATTGCCACTTTTTGATAACCTGGGCCAAAAGCTTCATATTTTTGGCGCTCGCCACGCCTTCAAGACGAATGCAATCGAACCAAAACCTCAATATCGTTGTCATTAAGTCGTGATCATCAATCGTGCGCTTAGGTAGCGTTCCAGAGAAATCGACGATGAGTTTCCACCTCATAAAAAGATCAAGGTAGTTCTTTTGTTTAGTGGTCAGATTAATGTTTGATTGAAAATATCGGTCAAAAAGGTCAAACAAAGCCTCTTTCAAAAGACCGGCATTTTTAATGAATCGCGCGGCGACGTGAATGACATCGCTCCATAGGCGAATCGTTTCATCTTCAATCAATACAGAATGAATGAGACAAAATCGAAACTGAGGATGAAGGGCCGTGCCGGTAAGCTTTCGATTGGGGAGCAACGTAAAGCCCAAACGATTAAGAAAGGCGCTAAAGTCATTTTCTTTAATCCCTGTCGGATGAAGAGGGCGCAGAACTTCTTCTAATTCACTAACTCTAAAGAATCTGTCAGGGGCCTTCGCCAAGGCTTCGAAAAGAAAACGAAATACGGTATTGATGCGAGGGTCTTGAAAGAACGTCTCGTCATCTTCATTCATGAGTCGTTCAAAATCTTTTTGAGATTGAGTTTGTCTTTTCTTGACTCGATGAGCTTCCAGTGCTCTTCGACAGGCAGAAAAATACAGTGTGGCGGCACTATCCAGTATGGGTTCGGATCGATAGGATAGGGGATCCGTGAGTCCCATGTGCGAGTGATAACAGTCAATCATGCCGGGATTGGCAGGTTTAAACTCAAAACTCAACGTTGTCGTATTGGGTTCAACCGTACGGACTTTTAATGGCAACTCTTTGAAATTATTAATAAACCTCTCATAAACAGAAAGTTCCCTGTTACGGTATTGAGAGAAGTTTTTTTCTTCAGATAAGATGCGACCATACCAATAGGCAAGCTCGGCGCCAAGCGGCTCGCCCTTCTTTATGGCCTCAGAAATCAAATATTTAGGTAGAAGACTAAATTTGATATCGCCTCGAGTTAAACCGATCGTGAGGAGTTGATCTCGACTCAAAGGCGCGAGTTGCGGGTAGAGAATCGCAGCTCGCTGTAAACATTCCAGTGCGCAAACTGCAAAGTGTCGAATGTGACCAAAGCGAAGATAAAGGTTAAAGACTTCCTCTAATAACACCTTTCTTTCGGCGTTCGGGACATTTTGATCCCAATACAGACGGCGCTCTAATCCAAAGTAAAAGAGCCAAACGTAGTGAAATAGGATGTCATCGGACTGTCTACCATCGGCTAACCATTGAAGATAGGTCGCCCGATTAACGGGATTTAATCGTTGATAGGAAAGGTCATCCAACTCTTGGCAAAGCGTATCAATGGGCGCCATTGGGTTAGGAGTCCCCACATCTAAAGCTAATGTGATTAGGCTGGGCTCCTTTTCTCGGTGGCGGCCATAGAGGTGAGCGGTACGGCAAGAGGGAAGAAAATCACCAACGTAAACCATTCCTTTAATACGAAAGCCATGGATATTGACGACTTCTCCCGGCGGATACCATTGTGCATCGATTTCAGGGGGTTCTGGATTAAGCATGTTTGACTTCAAAGAATAAGTGAAATTGCTTGAAGTCTATTTCTGACTGCGTCAGATAGTGTCGTGATTGAGATGCAGTGAGGCAAATACAAATAGTTTGATGGTTGAATTTTTGCGTCAAAGACTGACGCTATAGAAGATAGGATAAGAACATCTAAATGGTAATCACAGGAGGGCTTTTAAGATGTCCGTCTACTTAAAATCATTCACGTTTCCGTCGGCTTTAGAAGAAAATGAAATCATGGCACGGCCGTCAAGTCGTTTCCGAATGACTTGTTACCCATCGTTTTATCCCTTTGGCATTCTTGCTGACCGAGGAGAGTCGATTAACAATGGGCCTCAATTTGATTTCGCACCGATCACCATTTTTTATGGGAATAACGGTTCGGGAAAGTCGACTGCCATTAACATCATTTCTGAAAAATTGGGACTTCTTCGTGAATCTGAATTTAATAAGACCGACTTCTTTCCAGAATACTTGCAACTGTGCCGTGCGGAAACTTGGAATTGGAATTCACGCAATCGCGTGATCACTAGCGATGATATCTTCAACAATATTTTGTACTTGCGAAAAACAAACGAGGCCATTGATCGCGAGCATGCGACCATCATGAGCGAAATCATGCGAATCAAAGGCGCTCGAAACCACCCTGAATTGCATGAGGCCATAAAAGAAGAGTTTCGCTTAAAAGGTCTTCAAGACATCGAGAAACTTCGTCATTACAACGAATACACTAAAAAAAGTGCTTCGCAGCTGATTCGGGAAAGGGTAGCCACCAACCGCAAAACGCAAAGTAACGGGGAGAGCTCTCAAGCCTTTTTCTCGGAACGCATTAAGCGCAATGCGTTGTACATCTTGGACGAACCGGAAAATAGCTTATCGGTGCAGTCCCAAATGGTTCTTTACGACTTCTTGGTTGAAGCGACTGAAGTCTACAACTGTCAGCTCATCATTGCGACGCACTCGCCATTTTTGCTTGCTTTGCCAGGAGCAAAGATCTATAACTTTGACACCTCTCCAATGAGTTGTTCAACGTGGCAAGAGCTTGAAAGCGTGAAATCGGTCTTTAATTTCTTTAAAGAAAGAAAAGAATTATTTGAAGAATAAGGTTCACTTTTCAAGTCATTGTTTAAACAGAACTTTAGTAGGAAGATAAATATGTTGATGGGAGCCATTATTGGAGATATCGTGGGTTCTCGATTTGACAGGTGATTATGTAAAAAGAATCGCAACAGTCAATATTCCAATGGTAT
>CABSHY010000078.1 GCA_902477615.1 uncultured Sutterella sp. | reverse complement strand
TAAAAGAAGGGACTGTAAATTGTCGTTTAGCCATTAAAGACACACTCTACACCGCAACGGCCGATGCCATTATTGCCGTGGGCTTTGTGCCTTGGTGGGCAGTGGGACAAGCCCCGTACATCGCACTTCCTATCGGTCAGCGTCAAAATAAGGAAATGATCGGTATTACGGTCGGCGCTCGCCAATGGGAAGATCGAAAAGTCTTGGACATTGCCGCACGCATTGAAGCTGTATTGAATCGAGATTAATCATGGCAAAAACTTACAAAATTGCTGTGCTCGCAGGCGACGGGATTGGTCCCGAGGTCATGCAAGAAGCCGTTAAAGTTTTAAACGCAACGGCTCGTCGTTTTCAATTTAACGTTGAGTTGTCGTCTTACCTTGTGGGCGGTGCGGCAATTGATGCAACGGGTGTTGCCCTGCCCAATGAGACGGTAAAGGGTTGCGAAGCTTCGGATGCCATTCTCTTTGGCTCCGTCGGTGGCCCCAAGTGGCAAGATCTTCCTCAAAGTAAACGTCCTGAAGTCGGTGCTTTACTGCCTTTGAGAAAACACTTCAATCTTTTCTCTAACATCCGACCGGCCAAAGTTTTTAAGGGGTTGGAAGCCATCAGTCCGATTCGTCACGACATTATCTCTAAAGGCTACGATTGCGTCGTGGTTCGGGAACTTACGGGTGGATTGTATTTTGCGCAACCCAAAGGGCAAAGCGGCTCAGGCGCTGATGAATGCGCCTTTGATACCGAACGCTACGCTCGTAGCGAAATTGAACGCATCGCGCACGTTGCTTTTCGACTCGCCCAAAAACGACGCCACAAAGTCACTAACGTTGACAAATCCAACGTCTTGGCGTCTTCGGTGCTATGGCGAAAAGTCGTTTGCGAAGTGAGCAAACAATACCCTGATGTCGAACTTGATCACTGCTACATCGATAACGCAACGATGCAACTCATTAAAAATCCGTCTCAGTTTGATGTATTGCTCTGCAGCAATATTTTCGGGGATATTTTGTCGGATGAATGCGCAGCCATTGCGGGTTCTATGGGACTCTTACCATCGGCCTCGCTTTCAACGGGAACGTTTGGACTTTATGAACCGGCGGGCGGCTCTGCCCCTGACATTGCCGGTTTAGGTATTGCCAATCCCATTGCACAGATTCTTTCGACTGCCATGATGCTTCGTTACTCGTTTGGCGAAGAGGCGGCTGCCGACTTAATTGAAAAGGCCGTCATTGAAACGATTAAGAGCGGGACGATCACGGGCGACCTTATGGTCTCAAAAGATCGAACGCCGGCGACCACGGTCGAGATGGGTGACAAAATCGTTGAGTTGATTGGGAAACTTTAGTTAACAAAATGGCGTCTTGATATTTCATCTTGACGCCTTTTTTGTCTTTTAAATTTTGGTAACCGCAACAATCAATTGCACAGCCACACAGATAACCATTACGCCTAAGGCAAACATGATTGCCCATTGCATGAGTTTTTTCACGCTATTCTCCTTCTTTGGGGAACTCTAGAGTATCTGATTTTTTCTCGCCTGGCAACTCCTCCACCCCCTTTAATTGACGTTCCATTACATTCGTACGAGTACGAACTTTAGCAAGCGTGTTCTTCATCGTATCGACGTTGTTATCCATTCTGTCAATCACTTCGACGAACTTATTAAATTCGGTTTTAACGTTTCCGAGGATCTTCCAAACTTCAGCGCTTCGCTCTTGAATTGCCAACGTCTTAAAGCCCATTTGTAAGCTATTGAGCAAAGCACTTAAAACCGTCGGCCCCGCAACCGTGATGCGGTAACGTTGTTGAATTTCTTCAATGGTGCCAACACGGCGCAAACATTCAGCGTAAAGCGATTCACTCGGCAAAAACAATATGGCAAATTCCGTCGTATAGGGAACTCTCACATATTTTTCGTGAATCTTCTTGGCTTCGTTCTTCAAACGCGTATCCAGCGCCTTGGAATACTTTTCGATGTCTTCGGCAACGCCTTCTTCACGCGCTTGTTCAATTCGCAAATAGTCTTCTACCGGAAACTTAGAGTCAATCGGTAACAAAACAGGTTCGTCACTGCTTTGCCCCGGCAAACGAATCGCAAACTCAACGCGCTCCGGACTGCCTGGAATTGTCGCCACGTTTTCTTCGTAGCGATTCGGAATGATCTCATCCAAAATGGCTTTCAGTTGCACTTCACCAAACGTACCGCGAGTTTTCACGTTCGTGAGCACGCGTTTAAGTTCCCCGACTTGACCGGCCAGCGCACGCATTTCGCCTAAGCCACTTTCAACTTGCTTTAACTGGTTACTCACCTGCATAAAGCTTTCCGATAAGCGCGTTTCCAACGTCGATTGAAGCTTTTCTTCAACGGTTGTACGCATTTGATCAAGCTTTTTATCATTATTGGCTTGAAGCGATTGCAACTGGTTATTCAACGTCGAACGGATATCAGAGAGTTCTTTGGCAATGTTTTGCGTCATTAAACTCAACTGTTGATTGGCCTCTTGGCGGTTTTGCGTTTGAAGCGTTGTGCTTTGTTGACTCATGTTTTGAATAAGTTTGGCAAAGCCCAAAAACTGCTGTTGTTGATCTTGACTCAAATGGCTGAGCTTGGCATCCAACTCCATTCGAAGTTGAGAGCCTTGATTGCCGAGCGCATTTTGAATCTTTAATTGATTATCATTGGATAAATCCAAAAGCACACGGTTTAAATCTTCGACAGAAGCGTCCTTTTTCGACTTCGTCAGCAAAAGCAGAACACAAATCAAAAGCGCAAGACTTGTTCCTAAAAAGATTAATCCCCAAGAATCAATCGGAGTCTCTAATAATTTATGAATATAGGCAAGCATAGATACACCTTAACAAAACAGTCTAAAGTATATCAATATTTGATCTATTAATGAGTATTGTTACACAAAAAAATAATGCAGAAAATTTCAATCTAAAGATTGCAATTTTGTGTGCTTTTCGTATAAAATTCAGCCTTCCTATGGAGGAGTGGCAGAGCGGTTGAATGCAGCAGTCTTGAAAACTGTCGAAGCCTTAAAACTTCCGTGAGTTCGAATCTCACCTCCTCCGCCAACAATTCATTACGTTGAAGCACTTGTCAACGTTTTTCGAACGCAAAAGCCTATGATTTTCATAGGCTTTTCTCGTTTATACAAGACTTTCCCATAAAAATACATAACGATAAATTACGTTGAATTACCTCTCTTATTGGTAGACACTATGGTGGACAGACTCACCCTATAATCAACCCTTAAATGGCTTGAGGAAAAACAGACTGCAAACTACTGGATTCACAATAAACGTGGTTATTCGGATACTTGGTATTTACTTCGCAAAAATTTACTGCAAGAGTTTGGTGAAGTTAGAGTTGAAAGTTTGACATTCGAAACGGTAAAAAATATTCTGTCTAAAATCTGGCAATCCAAACCACATACAGCCGACAAATTACGCACCTATCTCAAGCAAATGATTGACTGGGGCATGGCTATGAAACTTGTTCAAGTCAAAGAAAATCCAGCTCGACTCGATGGTCCTCTCGGTGTTTTGATGCAGGTATATAAGAACGACCGAAAAGAAAAAGAGAATTTCTCAACTGCAGACTTTAATGAAATTCCTTCCTGAAGAATAAATCTTTTTGCATTGTAGGTTTTGTAATCAGTGATTTTTGCAAGGCCTTAATAACCTATGTATACGGTTATTCAGAAAGAAAATAGGGGATAACACATTTGGGATGTGCTACCCCCTCAGGGTTGTTAAGTTAGAATATTATCTAAAAATCAATTAAAACGTGTGACGAAGTCCAATGTTCCAACGATAGTTTTCTTTTACCTCTCCACCATTGGTACGTTCAAGGTCAATGTAGGTATAAGTGTTTTTCGTCCAGTTGAAGTTAGCACCTACCCCCATTTCTAACCATGCACCGCCCAGGTCTTCTTCAATGGCATTGAAAGCCGCTCCCTTAGACGCTGTACCATTGATTTCGCCGTTAAAGTCATAGACTCCAGATACTCGAGCATAGATGGTTCCCTTATCCTTCGGGAATTTAAAGCCTGCACGAACACCCATGCGACCGATAAAGCTATCGTAATCATCTTGGTTAATGATGACACCGTTAGAAGTCGTAAACGATTCACCGCTCATACGGCTATAACTTAAACCAATTTGCGGTTCAACGTATAGACCACCGTCCATGAAGTTAAAGCGATAACCTGTTTCTGCACTTACGCCATAAGCGTTACTGTTGTAAGAGCCGTTCATGCCACTTAATGCAAAATCATTTTCTAAACGGTTGTATTTAGCTATTAAGTCAATGCAAGCACCACATGGAACAAACCACGTACCGTAGATAGCAACGCCGTAACCCTTATTATCGGCCTTACCACCATCGTAGCGACTTTCACCATCCGTGTAAGTTAATGCGGCACCAACCTTCCAATTGCCAATCGTGTAATCACTACCCATTTGGATTGAGTTGTTTTTAGCTGTCATGTCTAAAGTGCCGTATTCCATTTCGGAACCGTAACAGCGAACCCAGGCGCCAACGCCAGCAGGGGAATCACGTAATTCGCCCATACGTTTAGATAGGCTATTCATTTCATGACGTAAACTAAGGGCCGTTAACGAAGTCACAGAACCGAAAGCGTCTAGTTTAACGTTCGATTGTTCTTGAACGTTTTGAAGTGTTAATTTGCCACTTTCATCCGTAATAACTTCAGCAGTTAAAGCGTTATTGACATCACCAGCAGCGATTTCTAACGTATTCCCATCTGTTGCATTGTCGGTTGTGATTTCAACAATACCAAGAAGTGCATCAGCTGCTTGTTGTACATTTTCGTATTGGTCATTAGATTGTGATGTAGCCTTCATAGTGAAGGCTACCATTCTTTTCAGCAATCGAAACAGAATTCGTATGAACTAGATCGGTAAAGATAAGACTATTACTACCTTCTCCTCTTAGTTTTGCCATGTCAAAAGAGCCAGCCCCTAATTCAATATTAGAAGACGTAGCCTCGATGGTGCCAAGGTGAGATTCTGTATCAACACCGCCCGTAACACTCAATGTGCTCTTTGCACCTAGAGTCGTCGTACCTGTACTGTCCATCGTGTTCGTTGTTAAAGAGGCATTTTCTTTGATATTGATGCTAGAGTTTTGATCAAGTCCAATACCAATACCTTCCCCCTTGAAAGAAGAGTTCCCATTAACGCTTAATTTGGAATTTTAAAGAAGCAGAAGACCTAAAGCATCTTGACCACTAGCTTGAACATTGGCTGTGCCATCAATTGTAATGATGGCATTACCTTGACCTACAACTCCACTATTCAATGTTCCCTCGACACCACTAGCGGAAATATCGACGTCATTAAGGACGACTTGAGCAAACGTGTCAGTAGTTGCCCCATCGTTTGAGGCAAAAACACCGAATGCCTGACCACCGACTTCCGTGGAAACGACGTTAATTGTTGTCTTGCCATTAAGGTGTGTACCTTGATTCTCAATAGCTGTGGTAGGTGTTCCAGATGTTGCAGTTAATATACCAATAGCTTCTTTACCTTTGGCTGAAATATCAACATTTCCTTGAGCATTTACAACACCGAATTGACCAGCGTATGTCACATTTCTGATTGCCTGAGCAGTTTTTCCTTGAACATCAATCGAGAGATTATGAGCAAAGTTTGCATAGGCCCCATACTGCGCATTAATACCTGCTGCTAGGTTGTTTACGGATGTTGCCTTAATCATCACATCTTGACTGTTAAAATTGATGGAACCTGTTGTACCAGAAGGTCTGACGGCAAATGTATATCCAGAGCCAGTCACATCAATGCTCGTTTGGGCACCATTGAAGTTCACGATCGTGTCTACAGGGAGATCAGGGTCGCATTGGACATCAATGCCATAGGTCACTTGATTTCCACCCTTAACTACTATGGATGTATTGCCATTGAAGTTAGTCGTAGACATATACCCAAGAACACCTTGTGTGTAAGATTCCGCAGAAGATGAATTCGTAGCGATGATAGTTGTTGCATCAGCGTTGAAGTCAATAACCCCACGAGAATTAAAATTCTCAACAGCAATAACCCGACTGCCTGTTGACTTGGCAGTAATGTTTGTTGTTGAACCGTAGAACCTAATCTCAGAATTCGAAAGATTTCCATTTTTCACGCCAACGGCAAAATATCCGTTATTGGCTCCTGCTTCAGCAACAATCGTTGTGTTCTCCGCAAAATTAATTTTGGAACCATCCCATGCGTCAGCTCCAATAACGCTATTAGTCGTTGAAGTAGCTGTTACTGATAATGTTCCATTGAATGAAATGTTTCCTCCGTTGCCACGAATTCCTCTAATTTGTGAGGTTCCAGTGAGATTTAGGCGTGTATTACCGCTGAAAGTTAAGGAAGAGTTAGCCTGTGAATCAACACCGTACCAACGTTCAACATTCGTCGTAAGTTCCCTATCGCTCTAGTGATAAATGAAAAAAGCGGTCGAAGCC
>CABSHY010000077.1 GCA_902477615.1 uncultured Sutterella sp. | reverse complement strand
ATCAGTTTTTTCATCGGTCACTATGGTGCCATTTTGCTTGAGGGCAATCAAAGAGGATTGGAGAGCATCGATAAGCACGGTAGTGCTGTTCCTCATTTTGTGAAGTTGGCCCTTTTATGGATTTTGGGGGCGCTCGTCTTATTTTTGGCCGTCCTTTGTATTACGCAGCCATTTAACATTCAAGGGCAGGTTCTCTTTTTGTCGGTGATGTTGGTATTGGCTTTAATGCTCACGCAGATTAAAGCGCGTCTCACCCTCATGCTCTTATTTGTCATTTCCATGGTGGTCTCGGGCCGATACCTCTGGTGGCGCTGTACTTCAACGGTTAATACCGATTCGGTTATCGGTATCGTTTTAAGTCTTTTATTGTTACTGGCCGAAATTTACGCCTTTACGGTGATGCTTTTGGTCTATTTCCAAGTTTGTTGGGTTTTAGATCGTAAGCCTTATCCGATGCCAAAAGACAAAACCCTTTGGCCTCATGTTGATATCTTTATTCCGACCTATAACGAACCATTGGAAGTCATCAAGCCCACGGTCTTTGCAACGCTTAATATGCAGTGGCCGGCAGATAAACTCCATATATACATCTTAGATGACGGTTCTCGTGACAGTTTTAAGGCTTTTGCCGATGAAGTGGGGGTGGGCTACATCAAGCGTGATGAACACAACCATGCCAAGGCAGGCAACATCAATCACGCCATGACGGTCACGTCAGGTGACTTCATTACGATTTTTGACTGTGACCACGTGCCGTCGAGCGACTTTTTAGTCAAAACCATGGGCTGGCTTGTCAAAGACGACAACATTGCTTTGGTGCAAACACCTCACCATTTCTACTCTCCCGATCCTTTTGAAAAGAACTGGCATTTGGATCGCGCCATGCCGATTGAAAATGCGCTTTTCCACGACTTTATTCAAAAGGGTAACGACACGTGGAATGCCACGATGTTTTGTGGTTCGTCGGCCGTGATGCGACGCCGTGCCTTGGAGCAAATTGGAGGCATTGCCGTTGAAACGGTGACTGAAGACGCGCACACGTCACTCAAACTCAACCGTCTCGGTTGGTCATCGGCTTTTATTGATGTGCCGTTGGCTTCAGGGCTTTCAACCGAAACATTAGCTGCTCACATTGGACAACGCATTCGTTGGGCCCGCGGCATGATTCAAATTTTCTGCTTGGATAATCCGTTTTTGGGCAAAGGCTTGACGCTTGCGCAACGTCTTTGTTTCTTTAATGCGATGTTCCACTTTTTGCATGGTTTGCCACGCTTAATTTTCTTAGTGGCGCCCCTGCCCTATATGTTTGCCAATATCTATGTGATTTACGCTACGGCCGCCGCCATTTTTGCCTATGTGGTTTCGCACATGGTGCACTCGGCCCTCACGAACTTCATCTTGCAACGTGGTTACCGTTATCCCTTCATGGGTGGTGTTTATGAAACGGTGTTGTCTTGGTACATTCTTTTGCCGACCACGGTCGCCCTTTTTATGCCGCATAAGGGGAAATTTAACGTGACGGCAAAGGGCGGCACGATTGGAGAAAAGTACCTTGATTGGTCAGTGAGTAAACCGTGTCTGGTTTTGATGGCGTTAAATTTCATCGGACTCGGTATTGGTTTGTATAAAGCGTTTTTTGATCCCAATCCCGAGTACTTAACCCTTGTGATTAACATGGGGTGGATTCTTTATAACTTGATGATTTTGGGGGCCACGATGGCTGTTGCCGTTGAAGAGGTGCAAACCCATCAGTTCCCACGAGTCCAATGCAAAATCGAGGCTTCTGTACGAAATCAAGCAGGTCACTCCACCAATGTTACTTTGACGGAATACTCTCAAGATGAGGTTCGTTTTAAGTGTGCAGATGTTTCTGTTTTTGCCAAAGATGACACTTTGGACTTGGTGTTCATCTATAAGGGCCAAACCTATACGTTTAATGCAACGGTAAAAGCCATTGACGGCGAATTTGTTGAACTTTCAATGCAATTTGAAACGTTTGATCAAGAGCGCGACTTTAACCGTTGCACGTTCTCTCGAGAAGGGATGTGGGCGAGCCCCAAAGAAAAGATTGATGATCGGATGTCCACGGGCTTTTTCAAACTCATTGAAATTGCTCTCTATGGCTACCGTTCCATGATCGAATTTTTACCCGGTCGTTGGCAATACTGCCGACAGGGACTTCATTGGATAAAGAGTTTTATGCCAAAGATCCCAACAACCGAGGTCTCAAAGAATAATTTAAATGGGTGAAAAAGTGAAAATCCAACAATTCATGCTGAGTTTAGTTGCGAGTAGTGTTTTGGCTTTAAGTGCCAATGCAACATTGGCGCAAGTTCCGACAAAAGACGTTACAACGGTGGCGCCTGTTTGGCGCACTGACCTTATGGGGTCTTTTACGGTCGTCACGCCATTAATCAAGATGGTGCCGGGCGGTCAGGCCGACTCCATTCGTATGAGTGGGATGCGCAATGAACAGTATTTTGACTTCGGTGTTCGTACCGATGAATTGGTATCAGCGGCGAAAATTGAACTCAATTTCACGCCGTCGCCGTCTTTGATTCCGACGCGTTCTCAGTTAAATGTTTTCTTAAACGGACAACTTCAACAAACGATTGCGATTGCGCCCGAATCGTTAGGCAAACTCACCCGCATGGAAGTGGCTTTGGATCCCAAAGAAATCAAAGCCCAAAACCAAATCCGTTTCCAATTTATCGGTCACTATCAACAGCTTTGCGAGTCGCCCGCCAGTGAAACGCTTTGGTTAGATGTTGACTCATCAAGTCAACTTAACCTCTTAAAGCAAAAGGTTCGCCTAACCAGTGACTTAAGTAAGTTCCCGGCCCCCTTTATTGAAAACGTCACCAATGCGACTTCCGTTGTTCCTTATGTTTTTGCTAAGGCTCCTGACAATACCGAAAAAACGGCAGCCGGCATTTTGGCGAGCCTCGGGGGTCGTGCTGCCGGATGGCGTGGTGTTGACTATCCTGTGTATTACAACCAAGTGCCCGCTGAAGGTCACTTCGTGGTTTTTGTAACCAATGATTCTCGTCCCGATTTCTTAAAAGATTTACCCAAGTTCGAAGCGCCACAACTCATCATGATGGATGCGCCCCAAAGCCGTTATGCAAAGATGTTGGTGGTGGGCGGGCGTAACTCCCAAGACCTCTTGGTTTTAGCCAAAGCGATGGCCTCAGGCGAGCAAGTGTTCATTGGCGATCGTTTGACAGTCAAAGGCTATAAGGAAACCCAGCCTCGCCCGGCATACGATGCGCCCAATTGGATTAAGCTCGACGAACCTGTAAGTTTCAAAGATTTGATGCAATACCCCGGTCAATTAACGTCTCGTGGGTTTGCACCGGCTCCTGTTCATTTGACAGCACGCCTTGCGCCTGACTTATTCATGGTAGGTAACGGCTCTTTGGACATGGCGCTTAAATACCGCTACACAAAACCTGAAGTGGGTGACACCGCTCAGCTTCGCGTCAGAATTAATGATTATTTATTGGATTCCATCAACCTTTCTGACAAAGAAAGTCGTGGCGATCATGACGTCAAACTTTTGAATTTCTACGGGGCGCTTGCAACGAGTAAAACCGATGCGCTGACGTTGGCAGCAGAAAACGATTTGAGTTTTGAGGTGGGCTACACAAGAACCTTCTCGGAAGGCTCGGCCGATAACTGTAAGTCCGTGGTGATGCTACCTCAACAAGTTGAAATTGATCCGTCTTCAACCATGACGTTAAAGGGCCTTTATCACTATGCGAAATTGCCCAATCTTTCGCTTTACACGCAAAGTGGTTTCCCGTTTACGAAATATGCTGACTTGTCGCAAACGTTGGTGCTGATGGATGCCAACGCAACGTCTGAAAAAATGACAACCTTTTTAAATGCTATGGGACGCGTGGGAGCAGCAACGGGTGTGGGTGCTTCAAAACTTATGGTGACCGATAAGGTTGATGCAAATAAAGCCTCTGACAAAGACATCTTAGTGATTGGTGAATTGCCGGTTGCTTTGGTGGACTTTAAAAATGAGGATGCTGAAGATTTGCAACAGGCCGTTGGCAAACTTCTCCAAAAGGGGGCCATGGATGATGTGGCGCTTGAAGCTCAACGCGGTGAAACGTTAGTCAATCCTGAAGGCGGCATCGGTGCCATTGTGTCCTTGCGTTCGCCCTTTGACGCTGATCGCACGGTGGTTGCGATTTTGAGTGAAGGCGAAGCGGGTAGTTATTTACTTAATGAAAAGCTCAAAGCGCCTTCATCTATTAATAATGCGACGGGTTCGGTGAGCATTGTGCAAGCCCAGCGTCTTGTGAATTTTGAGGTGGGTGAAACGTACTATTTGGGTGATATGCCTTGGTACTACCGACTCTGGCATACCGTGGGGCAATATCCTTTGATTTTGGTGCTTTGCACCTTGGTGGTTGCCGCTTTGGTTGGTGCCGGTATTTTCTACTTCATGCGTTTGTGGGTTCGTAGAAGGGGATAATCAATATGCGTAAATTTTTAGTTTTGCTCTTTACGTTGATTGGCCTTTCAACCCAAGCCCTCGCGTGGGATCAATGGGATGTTTTTAAAGAAGCTAATGTCGTTAAAGGCCGAGTGATTGACTATAGCGACTCGCGTCTTGTCACGACTTCAGAAGGCCAATCCTATGCGCTTTTTTTCGCTCTCGTTGCCAACGATCAAAAGCAATTTGAGTCCCTGTTAACGTGGACGGCAAATAACCTTTCCCAAGGGGATTTATCCCAACATTTGCCTGCTTGGCTTTGGGGGAAAGACGGTCAAAATTGGACGATTCTTGATAGCAACAATGCCGTGGATTCCGACATGTGGATTGCGTATTGTTTGCTGGAAGCCGGGCGACTTTGGGGCAGAGACGATTACACGAAAAAGGGTCAAGCCTTATTGAAACTTTTAGAGACTCAGGTCAGAGACATCGCTAATCTTGGCAAAGTGCTTTTACCGGGGCGCATCGGTTTTGAAAAAGACGATGAAGTCAAACTCAATCCCAGTTACTATCCGCTTTTTATCCTCAAGCGTTTTGCCCAAGAAGATCCCCAATGGAATGCGGTCTTTGATGGCTCATTGCGTGTGCTTTTGCGCTCGGCTCCGTCCGGTATTGCCCCCGATTGGTGCAACTTCACCAAAGAAGGTGACCTGATGGAATTAACGGACGCTGATAATACGATCGGTAGTTACAACGCTATTCGAGTGTATTTGTGGCTTGGCATGATGAGCCCGAGAGATCCCGCGTATCGTCAGTTAAAGATGCATTTCGCCCCGATGGTGAAACTTACTGAAGAGTTGAACATGCCGCCCGAGAAGGTTGACGTTAATACGTTAAAAGTGAACCGCCCGGGACCTGTGGGTTTTGGTGCATGCCTTTTGCCGATGGTCGATAACGAACGGGTCTCCACCTTCATTCGTACCGTTTTACTTTCGACGCCTTTAGCAAAAGACAGTTACTACAGCAACGTGCTCACGCTCTATGGTTTGGGGTTTAAAGAAAAGGTCTTTCCCTTTGATGAAAAGGGCTACCTTTATTTTCCCGGTCAAAAGGCCGCTACTCAAAATAAGAAGGGGAGTGTATGACGACAAAAGAGACTCCCAAGTGGATTGAAGGACTGGGCTTTTGGAATGTTTACTTTATTTTCAAGTTTGCCCTCGTTTATTTGGGTTACTTGAATTTAAATGTTCTGGGTAACGCCCTTTTATTGTTGGTGCTTTTGTTACCTTTGCCCTCAAAGGGATTGCGTTTTGTGAGGACCTTCGGGGCGGTTGTGGTGGCCGTTGTTCTTATCTATTCGGAAAGTTGGCTACCGGGCCCTGCGAGCATTATGAGTAATGCCGATAACATTGCGGGCTTTTCCTTGAGCTACATGGCTGAACTTGCCATGGACTTTATCAACTGGACGATGCTCGGTTGGTTAGCTGTATTGATCATTGTCTACGCAATCGCTCGCCACTTTGTTCGTCTTTCGGTTCTCACGGTGGGGTATTTCTTGGTTTTGGCAGCAACTCCCTGGTGGGAAAGCCTTATGGCGCCGGCAGTTGAAGAAAGTCCCTTGCCTCAGGTAGCACAAACGACAACGGCAGCGCCTGCAGCAACCGCAGAAACCGCAGTGGGTAAAAACATTCCTGCCACAAGCGAAACCATTGCAAAGTGGTACAGCGCTTTTTTGGATTACGAAAAAGAGCGAGTGGCGGTGTTGCCCGCAGGGCTCAATGCCAAAGACACACCTTTTGATATTGTGATTATGAACGTTTGCTCCTTATCCAATGATGATTTGGAAGCCGCTGAACTTCAAAATCATCCGGTACTGTCGCGCTTTAATATTCGTTTTGATCACTTTAATTCGGCAACCTCTTATTCGGGCCCGGCGACTTTGCGACTCTTAAATGCGGCGTGCGGTCAACCTTCGCATGACGGCCTTTATGAAGGGAGGCGCCCTGAGTGTGAAATCATGAACCGTTTGGATCAGTTGGGATTCAAACAACACATGTTCTTAGATCACGCCGGTAAATACGACAACTACTTTGATACCATGCGAGAAAAGGC
>CABSHY010000076.1 GCA_902477615.1 uncultured Sutterella sp. | reverse complement strand
GGTGCTTTAGCGAAAATATTTGTGGTACTAGCTACTAGCCTTCTTTTGGTCACCGGCTAGCACCACGGTCAAACCGTCACGCTTAACCATCTTGCGGAAAGCCTTATTAATATCATCCAACGTCAACTTCATGACCTTTTCGTCATTGAGCTTAGCTTCCGTCCAGTCTTGGCCTTCTTGCATCAAGCCTACCCAATGGGAGGCGACCAATGCGTCTTGACTGCGATTGACATTCCGATAGTCAATGTAACCCTTCTTGGCTTCATCCAACTCTTCTTGCGTGAAACCGTCCTTAACCACTCGGTCGATTTCTTCATAAAGGGCAAGCTCTGCCTTACGAAGGTTTTGCGGTGCCAAAATGGCTTGCATGGCCCAATAGGCTTCGTTACCAAAAGGCGGCAACATTACCGTGCTGCCGGCACCGTAACTTAAACCGTCTTTTTGACGCAAACGCATCATCAAGCGGTTGGATAACCCGGTGCTTCCCCCAAAGATCCAGTTGGCGACATGCATAGCAATCGCATCTTCATCATCTTTGTGACCGGCAAAAGCAAAACGCGCCACAATCGTTGCGTTTTCTTTATCGGGCGTATCAATGATGATGCGGGTCGGTGCAATGTCAGCGTGTTCACGAACAACACGTTCATAGGCGACCTTACTCGTCTTTGCCTTTAAAAGCGTTTCCAATTGAGCACGCACGGCTTCGGCATCAAAGTCACCCACAATGGCGATTTCACCACGATCGATACCAAAGGACGTTTCGTAGTAGCGCTTCACTTCTTCCAAGGACGTCGAGTCAATCGCATCCTTTAAAGCCTTACTCGTCAAACGATAGCGAGCATCGGTCTTGGGATAGTGGTTGAAATGTTCTGTGATGGCATCACTAGCCAATACACGCGGATCGTCCAAACGGGATTGGATGTGGTTCGCATACTCCGCCTTTAATTCATTAAAGTCCTTCGTGGGCATGGAGGCTTCGCTCCACATTTCCACCATCAAGGCTAAAGAGTCTGCCAAATGTTCACGGGTCGTTGTGTATTGCCCCACGTCGCCATCAATTTGCAATTGCGTGAAAGCGTCATTGATTTGAGCACGAGTTTTTTCTTTCGTGCCACGCTCAAACATGGCGTTCATGAGACTTGCCACGGCACGTTGCCCGGCACGGCTTTCGTAGTTGCCGTAGCGGAAGTTCATGCGAACAACCACCGTCTCACCACGCGTTTGCTTGGGCAACAAGGCGACATTCACGTCCCCAATCGTAAAGCGTTGCGTACGGGCATTGAGGTTATCAGGCGTCGCATCAAAGACTTCAGCCTTTTGACCTTCGCTCTTAAATTCGTACTTAGATAACACTTCATCCAACGTGGGAGCCGCCGACATTTGAGCGCGTTGCGGTTGATCGTCAGGCAAGAACACACCCACCACACGATTGTCACGCACGAAGTACTTGTTCCAAGCGGTGCTCACCTCTTCAGGCGTCATCTTTTCCCATGCATCACGATGCACGAAGAATAAACGCCAATCCCCCAAAGCAATGTAGTCAGAGATGTCCACACCAAAGACTTCCGGATCGGCAAACATGCGCTCGTAAAGCGTCTTTTCTTCACGCGCCATCAATGCCAATTCTTGTTCTTTCAATGCTTCGGTCTTAAAGGTGTTTTCCACCGTTTCAATCAAAATCTTTTCTGCCTTTTCATGGTCACCGTCTTTGGCTAACACGGCACCGAACATGGCAAAACCCGGAGCATAGCCTGGCATGGGCCAAGCAAAGACTTGCGTGGCAATCCCCGTTTCAACCAAGGCTTTATGCAAGCGACCGCGAGGCGTGTCACCCAAAACATCGGCACCTAAATTAATGAATTGAGCATCCGGGTGCAAAGCGGCAGGAATGCGGTAACCGACGCTCACAACCTTCATTTCGCCGGAGCGACGAATTTCAAAGTGACGAGCGCCGTCAGCCACGGGCTCTTCCGTCCAAAGCTTCGGCAATTCTCGCGTGGGCTTCGGAATTGCACCAAAGATCTTTTCAATCTTCTCTAACGTTTCTTTCTCATCAAACTTACCCGAGACCATCAAGACGGCATTATCGGGTTGGTAGTAACGACGATAGAACGCTTGCAAGTTTTCAATTTTGACGTGTTCAATGTCACTGCGAGCACCAATCGTGCTGTTACCGTAGTTATGCCAGTCAAATAAGACCGATTGCATACGCTTCATCATGACATTGATGGGATTGTTTTCTCCCATCTCAAACTCATTGCGCACAACGGTCATTTCCGTATCGAGGTCTTTTTGAGCGATAAAGGAATTAACCATCGCATCGGCACTCCAGCCGAGCGCCCAATCGAGGTTATCTTCCGTGGCCGTGAAAGACACAAAATAGTTCGTACGGTCAAGCCAAGTCGAGCCGTTCATACGGAAGCCGCGCTTCGTAAATTCTTTCGTAGGCGTCGGATAGTTGGTCGAACCCTTAAACATCAAATGTTCGAGCAAGTGAGCCATCCCCGTTTCACCGTAACCTTCGTGACGGGAACCGACCAAATAGGTCATGTTGACCGTAATCGTGGGTTTGCTGGCTTCAGGGAATAACAACACTCTGAGACCGTTTTCTAATTGATACTCCGTCACACCTTCAACGGTATGAAGTTTTGTTGCTTGAGCCACTTGCTGAGCTGTTTGCGTCATAGTTGTACTGGAATCCTTTTGCATAATATAAGTCGTACCGGCAATGCATGCGACTGCCACGCCACCGACAATTAGCCATTTCAAGGGTTTCACGATAATGATCCTCTAGAAAAATGCAATGATTTTTTAACTTGTTTGTAGAGTTTAGAGGAGTTTGTCTTAGTTTTAAAAGCAAAATGTATCCAAGTATTAGCCCCAAATGCGTTAAAGTAAAACTTTCGTTATAGTTCAACTCATTGACTATTTTTGCTTTAAGCGCCTTTTACTGTGAAAGCTTTATTTGATTTACTCCCCGTTATTTGCTTCTTTGCAACTTATAAATTAGCGGGGTCTCATACGGCAACGCTTGCCAATTACCTCCCGGTTAATCACGAGATTATTCCTATCGTTGCGGCAACCATTGTGATTATCGTAGCGAGCCTCTTGCAAATGGGTTGGATTGTCATGAAGGGTGAAAAGCCTTCCAAAATGGCAATCTTTTCAACGACTTTAGTGGTGATCTTCGGGGGCTTGACGATCGTATTGCAAAAGCCTGAATTCATCCAATGGAAGCCCACGCTGCTGTACTGGCTTTTTGCGGGCATTTTATTATTTGGTCGCATGAAGGGTAAAATTTACATTCAGGCCGTCTTTCAAGGCATTGAGATGCCTCTGGCGGCTTGGAAAACCGTTGAGAACTGGACGCTTCTTTTTTTGGTCGCTGTCGGTATCATTAACTTAATTGTTGCCTACACTTGCAGTATGGATCTTTGGGTTGATTTCAAGCTCTTTGGCTTGTTGGGATTGACACTCTTATTTACAATCGGCCTTGGATTTTATGTAGCCAAATACGCTCAAGTAGCGCAAAATACGAAATAACAATTTTTAAATTAAAACCAGAGGTTTTTATGAAATATAAAGCTTTAGTCGTCGGTGTCTCTTTAGCAATCGCCAGCACCTTTGCCTTGGCTGCCCCAACGGCTGTCACCGTTAACGGCAAGACGATCTCTGTTCAAGAGCAAGAAAAGATCATTAAGCAAATCGTCAAGAACGGCCAAAAGCGTACGTCTGAATTGGAAGTGCAAGTCCGCAACCAATTAATCCAACAAGAAGTGTTGTTGCAAGAAGCCAATCGTTTGAAGCTTGCTCAACGCTCCGATGTGAAGGACGCTATCGAAGCCTCTCGTGACAACGTTTTGATCAACGCCTTGATCGCAGACTTCGCTAAGAAGAACCCGGTCAAAGACGCTGACGTCAAGAAGTTCTACGATGACCAAAAGAAGGCCTATGGCGATCGTGAATACAAGATTTCTGTGATCACGGTTAAGACCGATGCCGATGCCAAGAAGGTCGTTGAAGACTTAAAGGACGGCGACAAGTTTGATAAGGTTGCCAAGAAGTACTCTCTTGATGAAAGCACCAAGGGTAACGGTGGCAAGATTGACAAGTGGGCTTCTGCTGCCAACTTCCCGCAAATGATCGGTTATGCCATCCGCTCTACCGAAAAGGGTAAGTTCACCGAAGTGCCGATTCAAACTAACGGTGCCTTCCACATCATCAAGGTTGATGACTCCCGTAAGGCTGAACTCTTCCCGAGCTACGATAAGAGCAAGGAACACTACCGTAACATGTTGGTTCAAACGAAGGTTCAAGCCAACATTCAAGAGCTTTTCCAAAAGGCAAAGATCAATATCGGTACGAAGTAATACTTGATCGATTCGACAAGGGTCCTACGAAGCAGTTTGTAGGACCTTTTCTTTACACTCAAAAGTTCATCTTCCTCATTTCACTGCCTTGAATAATGAGTTTTTGTGTTTCTTTAAAAATTTTCAAAAATCTTATTAGTACGTCAGAAAATGACGCATGCCAGATTAATCTTCTATTTAACCAAAAAGGAGATAATCGTGTCCAATCTGTCAAAATTCGACCAACTCACACCCGATGCCATCAAATTGATTCAGCAAGTCTGCTGTTTTCGAAGAAACTATGGTTTGCAAATCAAATTTGAGTTAATCGGTCTCTTAAAAAGTTGGAATGCATCTGAAGATACGATTTGGACTGGGGTAGGACTTTTCGAGGATTGCCAACTCAATTCATCCACAAGTAATGAAAATATTAAATGCCTCAACAACTTTGAACAACAAATTAGTTGTGCTCGAAGGTTGCTCATTCATCGCCACGGAAACCCGGAAAATGCTCTTCCTGAAATTGTCGATGCTGCGATTGCCTATGTGATCGTCCAAATGAAAGAAATTATCAAAAGACGCCCTATTGAGAATGGATTGATACTACCGTTTCATACTTCCCAAACAGGAATTATCTGCGAATTATTTCATGATCTGGAATCGGTTTTTTCAAAGTCAAATCATTGGTCTCATTTAAAGGCGTGTTTTGATCAACTCTTACCGAATGGAGTTCCTGAAACATACTTGTCTGATAATGATCGAATGATTTTTGAAATTCAAGTACTCAAAAACCATGAAATGACCGACCGAGATGTATCTTGGATAAAAGAAGATATTATCAGAGGCGCTCATTCCCGCGGATTTGAAACTGCTCAGAAGAACTCTTTAATATTCATTGCTCCCCGATACCAAGATGAGAAGCTACTCCAACTTTGGTTGACTCGCGAACACAATCGACTTCAAGTTCTTAGGAATCAACATCTTTGGAATTTTTCTGTTTCAAAAACACGTTATTCTTCCCAAAATTGGGAAAGAGAAACTCTTGATTTGACTCGCTTTGACCAATTAATGATTTACTTACGACAACGCGAAAATCTTATAGAAAACGAACTGAAATCATCTCCTCTAACTTAATTCATTCTTTCATTAACAATAACGATGAGACTGTAAACATGATGCGATTTTCCCAACTCAACAATGACGTCCTTGAACTGATTAATATGTTAGAAGTTAGTTCTGACACAGATATCGAACTCCCTCTAATTCGCTTAATGCAGAAAACTGGTGCGACAGATAACGAGATTTGGTTAGCACTGGCACTCAATAATCGCAAAATGGATATCTCCGATTCCTGGGATTTCTTAAATGATATGTATGGGAGCAAATCCTCTGAAGATTACGATATTGAGGAAATTCGGCAATGCCTGAACTTGCAAAACAAAGACTATCAAATCGCTCGAAAACTCCTCATTAAACCATCAGAAGTAACCTACCCCGTCTCTCCACGCATTTTATATGTGGTTGCCAGCGTTATCACGGCAAAAGTTAACCACATGGTAGAGTTTTTGACCACTAACGAATATAAAACGCCTTGCCAGTACAACAACATTGTTTTAAACGATGTTTACAAAAAGTATGCCCCGTTGATTCAACGAACGCGACTTTGGGAAGAGTTTGATCGTCAATTTAAAAAACTTTTTTCAGACCAAAACCCCTTAAAGCTGACGAACAAGCTGGTCGCTTTCTGCCCCCGTTCTATTGATGACGCAACCTTATCTCTAGGCTTTGAGATTTCTAAGAAAGGAAAACATCTATTAGTTCGAGCACATGGAGAAGATGACATTTTTCTTCTTCTTTGGGCTCGTAATAATCTATACAAATTTGAAAAAATGACAAACGATTTGGCAAATTTAACTTGGAAATATGCCCCATCAAACTTTTTTGACACCTTAACGGATTCGTACCAATCTCTAATTGGATCACGAGAGGATGATGATTCCCATTCAATTTCAAAACGTCTTGTTTTGAGAGCAGAAGTGGTAAGAAAATCATCGGGAATGTTTCATTTGTCAAGTTAAAAGATTTGAAACCAAAGGTGTTTTAAATGCAAAAGCCACCTTTCGGCGGCTTGTGTCAAAATCAATCTATTTCAAAACTTGTATTCAATACCTTATTTCTGTCCCTTGCGGGGAACAACAACGGCAAAATAATGCGTGCCCCTGGTATCCAATACCGCTTGCGCCGTGGA
>CABSHY010000075.1 GCA_902477615.1 uncultured Sutterella sp. | reverse complement strand
GCCACATCATCAAAGCACGTTACCAAGACCGTATCTCTGAGCTCTACGCCCAGAAGTAATCCATCACTGATGGTATCCAAAGCCTCGATTGAAAAAATCGGGGCTTTTTCTTTGAAAATTGCCCTTTTCAGGGCAAAAGTTTCGAAATAATTTCTGTAAAATTTATCAGTTAAGAATTCGTTTTCCGGACCATTGCAAATGATGCCAACTCGTCTGACCATTGATGACTTTAAAACTTTGCCCCAAATGCTCGAGCATACGTTAACGTTTATGCCCGATCGTGAAGGCTATCGTTACTATGATTACGATGCTGAAAAGTGGATTAGTGTCACTTGGCGCGAGTTTGGTCTTCGCGTCATGCAATGGCGAAAGGCGTTAAATGCCTTGGGTCTTAAGCCCGGCGATCGTATTGCGATGCTTTTGATCAATTCGTTGGACGCATTGATCTTTGACCAAGCTGCATTGGCCAACGGTTTAGTGGCCGTTCCCCTTCATGCGATCGATACGCCGGAATCCTCTGCTTATATCCTTGCCGACAGTGGTTCTCGCTTTCTTGTGACGACAACAAAAGCACGTTGGAACGCCATCTTCACGGCCGATATGCAATTGCCCGATCTCAAGCACGTGGTCTTTACCTCTGAAGATGAAGAGGGCTGCAGTGATCATGTTCGCTATTGTGGCGTTGAAGAATTCTTAAAACATGGCCAAACAGTTTCTGAATGCGATTTGCCGGCAGGCCCCGAAGCTGAAGACTTGGCTTCGATCGTTTACACCTCCGGCACGACCGGCCGCCCCAAAGGCGTGATGCTCACGCACCGCGCCATTGTTTCTAATGTTCAAGATATTTCCAAAGAAGTGCCCTTGGGCGAAGACGATATTTTCTTGTCTTACTTACCGCTCTCTCACTCCTTTGAACGTACGTTTACGTACTACAACTGCGTCGGTCACGGCACGACCTTGGTCTTTAGCCGAGGCGTGATGCGCATAGCCGAAGACTTTGCTGACATCCAACCGACCTTAATGTGCACGGTGCCTCGTGTGCTTGAGCAGTTCTACGCAAAGATCCAACAACAAGTGGCCAAAGAAGGTGAATCTGAGAAGTTCATCATGGACTGCGTAATCGCTGCCGGTTGGCGCGACTTCTGTCGTGAAAATGATCTTCCGCTTGAAGATGACGGCTTGCCGGAATTGGACTTTATTTTCAAGACTCTTTACCGCGATCGTTTTGTTAAGCGCGTTCATGACATTTTCGGCAATCGCTTCCGCTTCCTTGTGTGCGGTGGTGCTGCTTTAAATGGTACTGTTGCCAAATTCTTCTGCTCTTTGGGTCTTATGCTTCGTCAAGCCTACGGTTTAACGGAATATAGCCCCGTGATTTCGATTACGCGTTTGGTCAATAACCACTTAGCAACGGTGGGTGAACCGCTTGCCCGTTGCCAAGTTCGCGCAGGTGACAATAACGAACTCCAAGTCTTAGGGCCCTCCATGATGAGTGGCTATTGGAAGTTACCCAAAGAAAGTCGCGAAGCGTTGACCGAAGACGGTTGGTTGCGAACCGGTGACCAAGTGGATTTGAGCGACGGCGGTCGAGTCCGTATCACGGGTCGTATCAAAGAAATTATTGTAACGAGTACCGGCGAGAAGATTGCTCCGGTTGATCTTGAATTTGCGATTCAAGAAGACCACTTATTTGAGCAAGTCATTGCCATTGGTGAAGCCCGTCCCTACATCACGGCCTTGGTGGTTGTTAACGACATGCGCTTTAACCTTCTTTGCGAAGAAGTGGGCATTGATCCCAATGACCCTGGCATTAACGACAATCGCAACTTAAAGGCCAAGGTTGTTAAGCGTATCCGTATGGTCACAAAGCACTTCCCGCAATACGGCGTGCCTCGTAATATCTACATTTTGCGCGATCACTGGACGGTTGAAAACGGTCTTTTGACCCCGACCATGAAATTACGACGTCGACAAATTCAAGAGCGTTTTGCCGAGGAAATCGAAACGCTTTATGCTGCCGCCCGACGCTAATCACTCAGAGGAATTTCAAATCGAAATTCCTCTTTAACTTTTTTTGCATTGAATTTCTGAATTGCACTATGTTTTTTGATACGCACTGCCATATCTATATGGAAGACTTTAACAATGAGCAAGAAGCCATTGTTCGCCACATGCGAGACGCTCAAGTCACTCGCGCCGTTGTTGTGGCAACAGAAGAAAATGAAGTCACCGCGGTCAAAGCGTTATGCGTACAATACCCTGAACTTTATGGTGCGTTTGCGGTAAGTCCTCAAAATGAAGAGCTCCCCGACTTAAGCCCTCAAGCCATTGCTGACATTGTGAGTTCTGAGAAAATGGTGGCCGTGGGTGAAACCGGTCTTGACTATCACTACTGCTCAGAACCCTTGGATTGGCAACGCGCTCGCTTTGCCACGCATATTGAAGCGGCGCATTTGGCGCAAAAGCCTTTGATCATTCACTCTCGTGATGCGGCTGACGATACGCTGGCGATTCTTAAAAACAACCATGCCGATGAGGTCGGTTTCGTTCTTCACTGCTTCTGTGGTGATTGGGATTTTGCGAAAAAAGCCTTGGACTTGGGTGGCTTTCTCTCCTTTTCCGGCATCTTGACGTTTAAGAGTGCCAAAGACATTCAGGAAGCAGCTAAAAAGGCACCGTTGGATAGAATCTTTATTGAAACGGATAGTCCCTACTTGGCTCCTGTTCCCTTGCGTGGCAAACGCAATGAACCGGCCTTTGTTCCCCATGTTGCTCAATTCTTGGCTAATGTAAAAGGGTTGCCTGTCGAAGAGATCGCTCGCATGACGATGAATAACGCTAACGGCTTTTTTGGGATTGAGAAATGAGAAAAATTTTATTTGCGACGCTTTGTTTAGCAAGCTCTGTGGCTTGCGCCTCCACCAATCCCTTTGACACTACCTTGCCGCTTGATAAACAGTTAACGGTTGCCATTGCAAAGGACGACGCCGGTCAAGTGGCTTACCTTTTGCGTGAAATGCGCGTTGATCCCAATTTCTACCTTCCTAACGGTGAAACGCCCTTGGTGTGGGCCATTAAAAACGATGCGAAGGTCACAACGGAAAAAGTGCTTTTAAAGAGTGTTCGAATCAAAATCAATACGCCGACCTTAAGAGGTGAAACGCCTTTAATGTTGGCTGCCATCAAAGGCAATGTCGATTTAGCTCAAACGCTTTTAGATAAGGGAGCTGAGATTAATGCCAACTACGGTTGGACAGCGCTTCACTATAGTGCAAGCACGGGACAAACCGAGATGACGCGCTTTTTGATTGAAAAGGGCGCAAATGTCAACGCCCGCACCGAACGCGGCGTCACCCCCCTTTACATGGCCGCACGAATTATTGCCGCCCCGACCGTGGACGTATTACTTCAAGCCGGAGCGGATAAAACAATGTGCAATGATCAAGGGGTGAGTCCTTCTGCGATTGCTAAAAAGCGAGGCGATGAGAAGCTTTCTGAAAAGCTTGCGATTGACGCTTGCAGTCCTTGGCCGCCTGTAGAGGGAGCTGAAAAAACAAACGTTGAGTCCATCTCCGTCACTCCGAAACCTTGAGGCCTTTATGCAAAAAACATTACCTTTAGAGCTCTTAGCACCTGCCAAAAATGCTGACATCGGTATTGAAGCCATTTTGCATGGAGCGGACGCTGTTTATATCGGTGGCCCAGGCTTTGGAGCACGAGAAGAAGCGGCCAATGCGTTTAAAGATATTGAACGTTTAACGACGTTTGCACATCGCTTTAACGCTCGCGTTTACATGACACTCAACACCATTGTTTCCGACGAAGAAATTGAAGATGCTGTGCGTATCGCTTGGCAAGCCTATGAAGCTGGCGTCGATGCGCTTATCGTGCAAGACATGGGCATTATGGAAATGAAATTGCCCCCTATCCAATTGCACGCTTCGACGCAATGCGATGTGCGAACGCCTGAAAAAGCCCGTTTTTTGGAAAGCATCGGTTTTTCTCAAGTGGTTTTAGCGCGAGAACTCAATCTTGAAGAAATCAAGGCCTGTCGAGAAAAACTTCAATCGGCCCGTATTGAATACTTTATTCACGGTGCTTTGTGCGTGAGCTATTCCGGTCAGTGCTATGCGAGTTTCGCCACAACGGGTCGCAGCGCCAACCGTGGTGCTTGTGCGCAACTTTGCCGACTCCCCTATTCCGTCTACACCGAAGAGGGTGAAGAGCTGGCTCGCGATCGTCATGTCCTGTCCCTTAAAGACAATAACCAAAGTGACAATTTGGAAGCGTTGATTGGAGCAGGCGTTAGCAGTTTTAAGATTGAAGGTCGTCTGAAAGACCTCGATTACGTGAAAAACATCACGGCCTTTTATCGTCAAAAGTTAGATGCCTTCTTGGCTACCCATCCGCAATACCACCGTACGAGTGACGGTGTTTCGCGTATCAGCTTTACGCCGCAGCCGGCTAAAAGTTTTAACCGTGGCTTTACCGACTACTTCACCCGAGACCGTCATCACGACATGGCCGTTTTTGAAACGCCTAAAAATTCCGGTGAAAAGATTGGTTCGATTGCGAAAATCACGGCGGACTTTATCGATGTGAAGACCTATGAGACGCTTCATAATGCCGATGGTCTGACGTACCTGACGCGCGAGAAGTCGCTCGCTGGCTTTATGATCAATACCGCCACGGAACTGCGCCCGGGTCTTTGGCGCATCACGTTGCGCGACCGACCGATCAGCCGTAAACACCCGCAATTGGTGCCAGGGATGGAGCTTTTCCGCAATCGCGATCATGAATGGGAAGAAGCGTTAAGTAAACCCACGGCCACGCGTACGATACCGTTAGAAATGCATTGGAGAGCCGATAGCAGTGGCTTTACCTTGACGATGAAGGATAATCGTGGCACCGAAGCTCACGTTCATTTCTGTCCCGAAGACTTGCAAGAAACCAATAACCCTGAGCGCAACAAAGAAAATCTCAAGAAAAACCTTGCCAAATTGGGCGGCACGGATTTTGAAGTGAAAACGCTCAAAATCGAAGGGGAAAACTTCTTTGCTCCGGCCAGTATCGTCAATGACATCCGTCGTCAAGCTGTGGAGAAAATGCTCAAAGCTCGAGAAGAGGCCTTTATTCGCTTACCTCGAGCAAAAGTCACGGAATGCCTCCCCTATCCGGATGCTACGGACTTTAGAGCCAACGTCTTAAATGAAAAAGCTGTGGTCTTTTACGCAAAACACAAGGCAATCATTGAAGAGCCTGCACTTGAAACCGGTGATGTGAAACACGATGTCCCCGTGATGCTCACCAAGCACTGCGTGCGCTACGCATTGGGGCGTTGTTTGAAAGACAATTTGGAAACGGTTAAAGCGCATCCGGAACTTAAGGATCGCTTTAAACCCACGCCTTTGATTTTGAAAACGGGGCCGCATACTTTTACAGCGACGTTTGACTGCAAAAAGTGCGAAATGACGTTAACAGGACGTGTTAAAACCAACGCCAGTTTGGGTCACGTGCACAAGATTTCGTAAAAAAAGTCAGCGAATTTAACTTTATTTAAGATTTGCTTAATTTTTCCGTGGGGGCTATGGGAAAACCCTTAAAAATTTGGTAAAGTTCGAAGTGTGCAAAGGCTACATAACCGGCCGGCGCACACAAGTCGTGGCAGCAATCGGTCCGTTGCCACGACTTTCTCATTTCTGGCGCAAAAAAAACAGAGAACATCAATGCTCTCTGCTTTTCTTATCCCGATCATCACTATCAATCGATTCTCAAATGCATTTCACTGCGTCTTGCTCGCGCTTCACGCAAAAGGGCCTGATAGGCACGAGAACGTCGATTTTTTAACCCGTAGATTTCAGCCACAATCAAAGCCACCATGAAACCGAAAGTCGTCAAAACATAAGCGGCCGATTCGGATATATCAAACCAAGCAAAGAAATTTTCCATCATAAGTTCCCCTCCAAGGCTTCGTCTTGTGCCCAAGAGCTGCGGTGGTCTCGCTCTAAGATTAGCGTTCGGCTACGCGCCAAAATCATGGCCATAGAGTAGCAAACGAGACATAACGTGAAACTCACGATCAAAACTTGAGGATCCACGCCGTTGGACGTGACTAAAATTTTGTCAAACTCATGGCGCATCGGTGCCAAAAGGTCAAAGAGGAAATAAAAGACCGGCACGAAAATAATGCCCGATAACGCCGCAATAGCGGCTCTAACGTCTGTGGTTCGACGATGCTTCATGCCTCGCGGGGCGGCAAACGTTAAAAAAGCACCGAAAAAGAAAATCAATAACATGAGGCCAGACAAACGCGCATCCCACACCCAGTAGCTCCCCCACACAGGGCGTCCGAACAATGCCCCTGTGCCTAAAGCAAAAAGCGTCATATAAAAGCCCGTAGGAGCACTTGCCATGGCAATGATGGGAGCAAAGAAACTCTTTTTAGAAATAAGAAGCCACAAAGAGGACATGCTCATTAAAAAGTAGCACGCCAAAGCCGTGACGGTTGCTGACATGTGAAGATAGAAAACCCAGAAAATATCAGCTGTTCCGATCGCTGTTGTATCGGAAAACAAAAGCATCCAAATCAGGGCCTCACCCAAAAACATGACG
>CABSHY010000074.1 GCA_902477615.1 uncultured Sutterella sp. | reverse complement strand
CTCTTAGGGCCCGATCCCGTCTTTTTCGTCTTGATGATGATTGTGGCAGGCGTCTGCTGCTCTTGGTTGGGTGCCGTTTTGTGGAACGGGATGAGTCAACGCTTACCGCCCGCTTTAGGCGGTCAATTAATTGTCTTTGAAACGATCTTTTCGGTTCTTTATGCCCTTCTTTGGCGAGGGCAGTGGCCGACCGTAAGTTTAATTGTCGGTATGTTGATGCTTTTGTCAGGTGTTTTGCTTGCTCTGCGTGTTTTTCGCAATACAGAAGTCTGATTAGTCGCAGTAGAATCAAAAAATAACTTTCTCATATTTCTCTTTTGTTTCTAGGAGTTGCATTATGTTTGGTGTCATTATTACGCTATTGGCTGTGGTGCTGATTGCGTACTTTGTGATTAAAAACTACTATCCGCCTTTTGTTTTGATGCTTTTGGGTTTGGTGTTGTTGTTCATCGGCTGGATGATGGGCACCGATCCGGTTTCAGCTAAGACATCAACTCACTTTTGGGGCTTTGACCTTGTTCAAGCATTTACCGACCTTATGAAGGGTCGCTTGGGTGGCTTGGGTCTTAACATTATGGCTATTGCCGGTTTCTCGTACTACATGAATAAAATCGGTGCTTCGAAGTCTTTGGTGAAACTTTGTATTCGTCCGCTTTCTGCCATTCGCTCTCCCTACATTTTGTTGGGTTTGACGTATTTCGTTGGTCAATGCATGGCTTTGTTCATTAACTCTGCCGTGGGTTTGGGCCTTTTGTTGATGGCTTCCATCTATCCGTTGTTGGTCTCTTTGGGCGTTCGTCGTGCAGCCGCTGCGGCCGTGATTGGTTCGACCTGCTGTCTTGACTTGGGTCCGAGTTCTTCTAACGCAATGCGTGCCGCTGACTTGTTGGGTACGGACGTGGTGACTTACTTCGTGACGGGGCAAATTCCGGTGGCCATCAGCGTGATGATTGCTGTCGCTGTGGGGCACTCTGTGATTCAACATTGGTTTGACCGTCGTGAAGCCGCCAAGGGTATTGAAGATAAGGTTGAGGGTTTGAATGCTAACGCCGAAGACGCTTTTGCAGATGCTGGCCCCGCCCACTATGCGATTTTGCCGATTCTTCCGCTATTTCTTTTGATCATCTTCTCCCCAATGGTCTATGCCGGTATTAAGTTAAGTTTGGTGACTGCTATTGTTGTCTCCATCTTAATTGCCTTTGTGGTTGATCTCATCACGCGTCGCACCTTTAAGCAATGCTGTGCCGATACGCAATCGTTCTTTGAAGGCATGGGTAAGGTCTTTACCTCTACGGTAACCTTGGTTGTGTGTGCTGAATTGTTTGCCTTAGGTTTAACGAAGGTGGGCGGTATCTCTACACTTATTCAAATGGCCGCTTCTCAACAAGGCTTGGGTCTTTTCTTCATGCTTTTCGTGATGATGGGCATTATGGTCGTGGCAACGATTGTGACGGGTTCGGGTAACTCGGCTTTCTTTGCTTTTTCACCCTTATTGCCTGAAGCCGCAGCTAGTGTGGGATACAACACGATGGCCTTGGTAGTGCCGGTGCAGTTGGCTGCCAGTTTAGCCCGTCCGATGAGTCCGATTTCCGGTGTCATTATCGCTGTGTCTGGCATTGCCGGTTTGACGCCGATTGAATTGATCCGTCGTACGATGCCGGTGATGGTGATCGGTATGATCGTTAACGTCGTGGCTTCCAACATCTTCTTGTAAGATCGGAAACGGTTTTTCAGGCACTGACTGAAAAATCACAAACGATAAGGCTCTGAGCTTTTTGCTTGGGGCCTTTTTCATCGATAAAAGAAACAAAGTTTTTAACCTGCAAACGTTATAATCAAGCATACTTTTTTGGAAAGAATTACCATGGCTACGACATTTCTTTGGCACGATTATGAAACTTTTGGTTTGAGTCCCAGTAAGGATCGTCCGGCACAGTTTGCTGCGATCCGCACCGATGAAAATCTCAACAATGTGGGTGAATCCATGTGTTGGTACTGCAAGCCCGCAATGGATGCGTTGCCAGCGCCTGAGAGCATCATGATCACGCACATCTTGCCCCAAGAGTGTGAAGAAAAGGGGATGGTGGAAGCAGAATTTTCAAAACGCATTCTCAAAGAAATGAGTGAGCCCGATACGATCAGCGTCGGCTACAACAACATGGGCTTTGACGATGAAGTCTCTCGCCACATGTTCTGGCGCAATTTGTACGATCCGTACGCCCGTGAGTGGAAAGACGGATGTTCCCGCTTTGACCTTTTCCCCTTGGTCGTGGCGACTTGGGCTTTGCGTCCCGAAGGCATCAATTGGCCTGAGGTGGACACGCCCGATGGCGGTAAGCGACCAACCTTTAGACTTGAACATTTAACAGCGGCCAATGGCCTTACGCACGAACATGCGCACGATGCTTTAAGTGACGTACAAGCCACGATTGATGTGGCTCGCCTTATTCGAGAAAAGCAACCCAAACTCTGGCAATACGCTTTAGCTTATCGCGCTAAAAATAAGCTCAAGGACATGGTCAATAGCCGTAAGGTTCTTTTATGGGTTTCATCCATCCATGGTCGTGAGCACGGCTATATGCGCCTTGTATTGCCGATCGGTCAAGATCCCAAGAATCCGAATGCGATTTTGATGTGGGACTTGATGGAAGATCCCCGTGAACTTTTGCGTTTAACGGCCCAAGAGGTGAAGGCTCGTTTGTTTGTTCGTCAAAGCGACTTGCCCGAAGGTCAAACGCGTTTGCCGATTTTCTCTTGCAAGATTAATCAAGCCCCCTTCTTGGTGGAGCATTTGGGCGTTTTGACAGACAACCGTGCTGCTTTATTTAATCTTGATAAGAATAAGGCCCATGAAAACGCCGCTTTCTTAGTCGAACACATTGATGAAATCAGTGGTTTGTGGTCAGAAGTGTTGGAGCGAGAAGCGGGGAGTGATGAACCCGTGGATGTGGACTCCGGTCTTTACGCCGGGGGCTTTACGAGTAACAACGACCGCTCGCAAATGGAGTTTGTCCATCAACAAACGCCTCAAGCTTTAGCTCATTTGGTTGAGGCCGGTCGCATTCATTTTGATGATGCCCGCTTTGAAGAATTGCTCTTTAGATTCCGTGCTCGCAATTGGCCCGAAACTTTGAATGAAGAGGAGCAAGCCCGTTGGCAAGAGTTGCGTGTTGAGCGTTTAATCCATGGCGTGGGTGTTGCGCGCACATTAGATGACTTTGCCCAAGAGATTGAAAAACTCGCGGAAAGTTTGGGTGAAGACGTGGATGAAGAAACGGAAAACTTGTTCGGTGCTCTGTACGATTGGGCCGAGAGAATCAGTGATTCGTTGGAATAGTCAATAATCTAATTCTTCAAATAAAAATGGCAGAGCTTCGTGAGAAACTCTGCCATTTGTCTAGCTAAAAGTCAGACGATTAGAACGTGTGACGGATACCGACGTTAAAGCGATAGTTTTCCTTCACATCACCGCCGTTGGTGCGTTCAACGTCAATGTACGAATAGGTGTTATCCGTCCAGTTGAAGTTAGCGCCGACGCCGAGTTCAAGCCAAGCACCGCCCAAGTCTTCTTCGATGGTATTACGGGCGCTACCTGACGTTGCCGTGGCGTTCATTTCACCTTGGAAGTCATAAAGACCGGAGACTCGAGCGTAGATCAAGCCCTTGTCCTTCGGGAACTTAAAGCCCGTACGAACGCCCACACGACCGATCAATGAGTCGTAGTCGTCTTGTTCAACTCGGACACCGTTTTGTGCGGTGAAATCGTCACCCATGATACGGCCGTAGCTCACACCCACTTGCGGTTCAACGAACAAGCCACCATCCATGAATTCGAAGCGGTAACCCGTTTCTGCACTCACGTTAAAGGCATTGTTTTCATAAGAACCGTTCATGCCGTTTAATGCAAAGTCGTTGTCCATGCGAGAGTACTTAGCGATCAAATCAACGTAAGCACCGCACGGAACGAACCACGTACCGTAGACAGCAAAACCGTAGTTCTTGTTGTCAGCACTACCATTGTCGTAGGAGCTTTCGCCATCGGTGTAGTTCGCTGCAACACCCACCTTCCAATCACCAATCGTGTAGTCGGAACCGATTTGGATCGTGTTGTTCTTGCTCGTTAAGTTTTGAGCACCGTATTCCATTTCTGAGCCGTAGTAGCGAGCCCACGTACCGACACCGGCGGGAGCGTCACGGAGTTCGCCCATGCGCTTACTGAGGCTATTCATTTCATGACGAAGCGTCATGGCAGAAAGTGCACTGACAGAACCCAAGGCATCAAGCTTGGTGTTCTTTGTTTCTGCGACTTCGGACAAGTTACCGTTGGCGTCAACCTTAGCCGTTAAGCCGTTGTTGACAGCACCTTCTTCTACAGCGAGAGTGTTACCTTCGGCAGTGTTGTCAGTTTCAATTTCTACAACCTTAGATAATGCGTTAGCAGCGGCCTGAGCGTTGTCATATTGGTCATTGGATGCACCAGTGGCTCTCATTGCTAAACGACCAGATTTTGTTTGAATGGCTACGGTTTCAGTGTTCGACAAATCTGTTAAAACGAGTGAATTCTTGTCACCAGTTAAGGTGCTGATGTCATATGAGCCAGAGCCTAATTCGATGGAAGCACTATTGGCGTTTACGGTACCCAATGAGGAAGACGTGTCCGTTCCCCCAGTGACCGTCAAAACTGTATTCTCAGCCAAGTTACTCGTGCCCGTACTATTGATCGTATTAGTAGTAATATGGCTACCATTATTTGCGTTTAACTCTGCGCCATCAGACATAGAAATCCCCAATGTATCGCCTGTAATGGATACGCTTGAAGATGTTTCTAAAGCTGAGTTTTCTAAGACTAGACCAATAGCGTTATCGCCAGTGGCGACAACCGTACTATTGCCATTAATTTGAATACTGCCATTAGCAGTTCCGTGTATGCCAACTGCTAATGCTCCATTTGTACCTTCAGCATTAACGACTAATTGATTAAAAGAAACATTCGATTCAGGAACTACGCCATTACCATTATCAGTGTTATCAGAATAGACGCCAACTGCAGAACCATTAGCATCTGTCGATTTTACATTAATAGTCGTGTTTCCAGAAAAATGGATACCTTCATTTTCTTTGCTGATGTCTACAAAGGCCGTGCTATCGACATTGTTTAATACACCATATGCGACACTCCCTTCTGCCTGAATATCAATATTCCCATTAACATTAATCTCTCCAAACTGAACGGTGCCATCCCCTCCGTAAGTTGTGTTATTAACACCGACGGCAACTCCCTTAGGTGCAGATACTGTTACATCGATCTGAGCTTTCGGATTCGCTATATTTAAACTGCTTCCGTACTGCGTTTGTAAACCGTAAGCATTCATGGTTACTGATTCTGCGATAACAGATATTTCGTTTCCAGAGAATAAAATTTCTGTTTCAGAACCACCAGAAGGGCTAACCGCCCATAAATTTCCTTCAGCTTTCGTCTTAATAGTGGTTTTATTACCATTAAAACTGATAATCGTACCGTGCTGTACACCAGGATCGCTTTGAGCATTAATTCCTACCATATCGCCACTGCTTGTAAGATCGATAAGAGTATTTTTTTTAAAAGTTATATCCCCTTGAGTTGATCTCACCCCTTCAACATACGTACCTTCAACGGTAATTGTTGCGTCACCATTAAAAACGAGAGAACTACCACCATCCGCGTACGCACCATAGGCTTCAGCGGTATTTGTTTTTGTCGTAATATTGCTAGTTCCATTAAATACAACAGAGCCACCATCCCAAGCATCCACACCATAGGCATTTGATGTGCTTGTTGCAGTAACAGTGGCATTTCCATTTAATGCAACATCTCCACCGTTTGCACGAATCCCTCGAGTATCATTACCAGTATTAGCCAATATAAACTCGGAATTACCGTTGATAGTTAATGTACTTCCTTTTTGTGCAGCAACCCCGTAAAAACGATACTCTCCAGATTGATTCCCGATGACTGACAAGGTCACTCCATCGGTGATATTAACGGCCATAGGGCCATAGTTTTTTGATGTTCCGATACCAACCCAACGTTCATTACTATTGTTTTCAATGATGGTGTTAAACTCATCAATTGTTGTGTCAGCATTAATGTCTTTATTGCCATCAAGAATTGTCACACTAGCAAATGATGATGTTGAGTAAACTGCGAAGAGAGCAGAGATCATTGCGGAATAGAGGATTGTTTGACGTATCATTTTAGGGAACTCCTATTGATAAACAAAGAGCCCAAAAGAGAAAGGAATGGGCTAACCAATAACTGCTATCAAATTTTGCCCCCCCAACAATTACTTGTCAATACATTCAGTTACTTATGCAAAAACAAGTATCAATTTTGCGACAAAACAAAAGGGACGAATCCGAAAACTCGTCCCTTTTATCAAGCGTTCAAACTAGTGAACTTTATTTCTTACCTTGCGTGTCCTTCAAACCGACAGCGAGGTTAAAGATGGGTGTTTCAGGCTTGTGATCTTCACGATCGGCCACGAAGTAACCCGTGCGTTCCAATTGGAACTTTTCATCAGGCTTGGCTTGAGCCATTGCCGGTTCAATGTAACCCGTCACGACTTCCTTACTTTCAGGATTCAAAAGCGTGCGGTAGTCAGCGTCAACAGCATCGGGT
>CABSHY010000073.1 GCA_902477615.1 uncultured Sutterella sp. | reverse complement strand
TACGGCTACACCCATCAAGGCCGCACCTATACCTTTGCCGACCGCAACGAAGCTTGGCAAGTCGCTCTCTTACGTGGCCATCGTTATTTAGCCCGTCGTGTTGGTGACAATGAAATGACGTTCTTAGCCAACGCCTACCTCTTTGACAATGTCGACTTAAACGATAAAGAAAATGTGATTGCGTCACCCGACTTGGTTCAACATGCCATCAAGATGGGGACTTATAAGCCCGCTAAAGCAGGTGACTACTCCGACTTCAATTTCCGAGAAGCTTATCAGCCTGACCGCCGTCGTGCTGCAGACTGGAACATGGAACGTGTTGCTACGTTCTTAGAAATGATGACGGGTAAAGAGTCTCGCGACTACAATAACTTCCCGTTTGTTTTGACACCGTCAAAGAAGATTTCAGAAGCGGATTTGCGTAAGTTCTTGCGCGGTCAGTCAAAATGGGAAGAGCGTGATCACGGGTTCCATCTCTATAGTCTTCGTGACATCGGTAACCTTGATACCTACGATAGTGTTGTCTTCCGTTTGAACCAAGATCCGTTGTTAACGACCACATGGCGCACAAACGGTCGCCCGTTTGAAAACGCCTATGTTCCGGCATTCCCCTTGGCTGCTCCCGCATTAGCTCAATCCTTCATGTCGCCGGAAGAAGGTTTGTACGCTCAATTCCGCTCCAAGCCCAAACACCTCCATTACAGCCCCGATCGCAATGTCTACACTTTCATTGCCACTCAAAGCTTCTTGGATTGGATGCCTGATGAACGCGAAGATTTCCAAGACGATATTGAAGATTACGAAAAGGCCATGACGAAGGAATTGGACAAGGTACTTGTTCGTGCCAAGACCGTTGCTGCCGTTGACCGTGCTCGTGCCAAAGACGTTTTGCATACCTACAACGTTTTGTCTTACAACGAAATCTTAGGACTTAACTCTGCATGGCTTAAGAAGTTGAATCAACATGACATCGTCATTACGAAGGACTCTTTAAGCCAAAAGGATACGGGTAATGTCGATGTTGTCCTCTTTGGTCAAAAGGGCTTTAACGTCAAGAAGATTGATGCTCAATGGACAAGTTTCGGTTCGGCTTACTCTAACGCCGATGACGAACAAAACCTTGAACGTGCCAAGCCCTCTAAGATCACCTTTAAGGACTTAAATGGTGACGGTTTTGAAGATGCTGTCATGACGTTCCCCGTTAAGGGTGCCACAGCTTATACGTTCCCCGGGGTAAATACGGAACTCTTCCTCTTTACGCGTGTGGATGGTGAACCAGTTGCCGCTTTTGATACGGTCATGATCAAGGAGTAATTCTTTTAGCCCTTCGACAAAAAGTGGGAATCATCTTTTCAGGTGATTCCCACAACTATTTTTAGAAACTACTTGCATTTTTTAGTTGCATTATGCATAATTACGTTCTCGCGCGCCGGTAGCTCAGTTGGATAGAGTACCTGGCTACGAACCAGGGAATCCTACCCGGCGCACCAGACAGTCCCGAATGCCCTAAAGGCATTTGGGATTTCCTTTTTCAGCCCCCCGATTTCCAGATTTTCTTCCCTTACATCGGGTTATCCCTTGTTCGTTACCAACTCCGATTGTAAATCCCATCTAAGCACTGTTCCTTATCAAAAGTCGAGTTAACTCCTCTTGTTTGATACCCTCACCCCGACTATCATTTTTGGAGTTTTTTTATTCGTACTAAAGGAGAGTATCGAATGTGTACCACTGTGATTGTCGGTAAAGCCGTCTCGAAGACCGGTCGTGTCATCCTTGGCCACAATGAGGATGCGGGCGGTCGCGTCATGCATCAACAGTTTTATTGCCCGGGCGGCAAACATGCCGCAGGCGAAATGCTGACGGCTGAACACGGTCGCGCTCAAGTGCCCCAAGCCGAAGAAACGTTAACGACCTATTGGTCCAATATGCTTCAAATCGACGGCTCTTCTTTTGACCAAGGCTATGCTAATGAAGCCGGCCTTGCCATCTGCTCCAACGGCGGTGGCAGCTCCTTTACCGGTGACGATCCCGATGAAGCCTCTTTGGGTTTAAAGGACGGTGGTGTCGGTTTCTTGTTGCGCCGCGTTATGGCAGAACGTGCCCGTACGCCTCGTGAAGCCATTGAAATTGCCGCTAAGCTCTTAGACGAATACGGCTATTTTGGGAGCGCCCGTAACTACTCCGTTGCTAACAAAGACGAAGCTTGGGTCTTGAACGTTGTCAAGGGCCATCACTATGTCGCCAAACGTGTGCCCGACGATCAAGTGATGTTGATTTCCAACATGCTTGCTATCCGCCACGTCGATATCAACGACAAGGAAAATGTCATTGCCTCTCCGGGCTTGATTGAATACGCCATTGAAAAGGGTCGCTATACGCCTGCAGTTGAAGGCGACTACAGTGACTTTGACTTCGCTGCCGCCTATCAAAGCGACGAAAACCGTCATGCTCCCACGAAGTCCTATCGTATGCGCTTAGGTTGGTGGAAGATCACAGGCGACTATTACAAGGACGAACTCCACTATCCGGAAATTTTGCCGCCCGCACAACCCATGGGCGTTGAAGACGTGATTGAAGTCTTGGGTTTGACCTGCTACGAATCTTATGCTACGCGAGGTGATGGTAAGGAAGATGCCTTCCACGTTTCTGCTCGAGACATCTCTCGCTCTCAAACGCGTGAAAGCTGGGTCATGGATCTGCAAGACAAACCGCTCTTTAACACGATGTGGCGTTGCACGAGCTATCAAGACACGGGCGTTTATATCCCCTGGTTCCCGATGTCGGGCATCATTCCTGACGGCTATCAATGGATGACGTTGGAAGAAGCTCGCGAAAATCACTTTAACTTAAAGCCCGAGTACTTGGACTTCGATTTGGATCGAAGCTATCACATCTACGCAACGATCGGTGAACTCACGAACTTTAACCGCGGTTTGTTGCCGGGTGTCACTCGTGTTAAGCGCCTTTACGCCGAAGACGTCTTTGAACGTACGGCCGCTGTTATTGAAACGGCCCGCACTCAAAGCGAAGAAGATGCCAAGAAGACCTTGGGCACCTTTACGTGCGACGAATGCGACAAGATGGACACGGTCTACGATGCCCTCTTAGATGCCATCACCACGCACGTCATGAGCGTTGAAGCTGACACGATGAGCGTTTCGAAGGAAGAAACGGTTGAAGTGGTGCTTTACGGTAGTCCTGAATTCAATGTCCAAGGCTTGGACATCGATACGGTTTACTGGAGCTTGGGCTTTACCGGTAAGAAAGAAAGCGTTAACGCTCCTGCCAAACCCGTCTCTGTTCGCTTTGACGATATCGACGGCGACGGCATCGTGGACGCAGTCTTGACCTTCAATGCTCACGAAGTTGCACAATTTGCGATCCCCGGTTGCGTCACCGATACGTACTTACGTGGCCTTTGCAACTGCTTGCGCTTCGTTGCCATGGACACGGTGCTTTTCACTGAGTAAGTCTCTGATTTGAATCGCAATTAACCGTCAGACCGCTTCTGTCGATGATAGAGGCGGTCTCTTTTTGCCTATTTTCCGAGCATTTCTTCATGAAACTTTTGCTTTTTATCAAAAAAACTTAATATTCCTTCAGCGCTAATTCTTTGTATTTAAAGAATATCCTTCTTTTTCAGTCTCTTTCTAAGTATTCACCCTAATCACGTTAACCCTTTTAACACCTCAAATCCTTAAAATCCAAAACGGTTCGAAAAAAACGCGAAACACTTCTTTCACAGGAAGTGCATTTTAAAAAGGGCTTAAAAAATCATGAAAAAACCGATTTATAGCGTTCTCTACTTTCAGGTGATCTGCGCCATCATTGCCGGTGTCACCCTGGGTTATTTCTATCCCGACTTGGGCGCTTCCATGAAGCCGCTCGGTGACGGCTTCATTAAGTTGATCAAAATGATCATTGCACCCGTGATTTTCTGTACGGTTGTGGTTGGCATTGCCGGCATGAAAGACATGAAAAAAGTGGGCAAAACGGGTGGCTTGGCCGTTCTGTATTTCGAAGTGGTCAGTACCATTGCTTTGATCGTGGGTCTCATTCTTGTTAACACGATTAAACCCGGTGACGGCATGCACGTCGATCCCGCTACACTCGACTCGGGCTCAGTCTCCATGTACACCTCGGGCGACAAGATCGGTTCGACGACGGATTTCTTCTTACACATCATTCCGAACACGGTTGTGGGCGCATTTGCTGAAGGTGAAATCCTTCAAGTGCTCTTTTTCTCGATTCTCTTTGGTGTTGCCCTTCAACGCTTCGGTGGTCGTCGTACGCTTATTTTTGACATCATTGAAAAGAGCTCTCATATTCTCTTTCAAATTGTGAACATGATTATGCGCGTGGCCCCTATCGGTGCCTTTGGCGCCATGGCCTTTACGATCGGTAAGTACGGCTTGGCATCCCTTTTGCCGTTGGCAAAGCTCATGGGGACGTTCTATTTGACGTGTTTCCTCTTTATCTTTGTCGTGCTTGGCGCTATCTGTCGCTACGCCGGTTTCTCCGTCTGGCGCTACATCTGCTACATCAAAGAAGAACTCTTGGTGGTGTTGGGCACCTCCTCTTCGGAATCTGCCTTGCCGCGTATCATGGAAAAGCTTGAAAACGCCGGTGTGAGTAAGTCTGTTGTGGGTCTTGTTGTGCCAACCGGGTACTCCTTTAACCTTGACGGTACCGCAATTTACCTTACGATGGCCGCAGTCTTTATTGCTCAAGCTTGTGACGTTCAAATGACCTTGATGCAAGAGTTGACGCTTTTGGCCGTGTTGCTCTTAACGAGTAAGGGCGCAGCCGGTGTGACGGGATCCGGCTTCATTGTTTTGGCAGCCACCCTTTCTGCTGTCGGTCATGTGCCTGTTGCAGGTCTTGCTCTTATTCTCGGTATTGACCGCTTCATGTCCGAAGCTCGCGCTTTGACGAACATCATCGGTAACGGTATTGCGACGATCGTTGTCGGCAAGTGGTGCGGAGAACTCGATCATGACCGACTTCACTCGGTCTTGGGTAAAGCCAACACGAGTATGCCCGATAAGATTCCTGAATTGCCGGAACCCAAGGTATTTAAGGATCGTGAGCAACTTCAATACATCCCGATTGACGACTACGAAAACCGTTAATTAAAGTACACCTCCATACAAAAAGGCCGCTTCAAACTGAGCGGCCTTTTTGGTGTCTTGAAAATTATCGCTTGAAATTAACTGATAAAGAACAAGAACGCTAATGTACAGATTTGTACAGGTGCAGAGCGTTTAATCACCTCAATCGGAGAAACACCTGCGATACCGGAGATCACGATCACACCAGCGGCCAACGGAGAAGACACACGACCGAACGTAGCAGCACAGCTGGCCAAGTAGCCCAAGTCAGGAATCGTCAAACCGAAAGCTTCAGCCTGCGGAGTCACAGCTTCGTTAAATGCGAAAGCAGCAGCGTCACCGGAACCGGTCATCACACCCAAAACATAGGGGCCGACAGCAGCACCGAGTTTGGCGAGTTCGGAAGAACCCTTCAAAGCTTCAACGAAGACTTCAATGACGCCACAAGCGCGCAAACCGGCGGCAAACACACCAGCAGCAATGATCAAGCCCAAGATGTTACCGTAGCCACGGCCCATGCCGTCGAAGAACTTACGGGTAATTTCAGCGGGGTTAGCACGCGTGACAATCAACGTGTACATGACACCGACCAACATGGCCGTTGCCACAGAAATCTTAAATTGCGGAAGCCAAACGGCCACAGCAAAGAGCAACACCACCGGCAAAAGCGGGGCGAAAGCAAAGAGTAAATTCGGGTTAGCGGGCAATTCAACCTTGTTGGCAGCATCATGCACGCCATCGTTATCAAAACCGTCTTTCTTGAAGTCGCCGAAAATCAAGCAGGCAACAACCATGAAGATGATACAAGCGATGGAGATCAAGAGCGTGCGCGTACCCGTGTAGGTCAAGTATTCCATAATCGGCCAATCAGCCAACTTGGCAACGAAGCCGTTGTGAGAAGAACCGGGAGACCAGAAAGAGGGCAACGTGGAAGCCACCACCGTAGCAGCAGCCATTGCGGGACGGAAACCAGCGCGAATCATCAAAGCACAGATCGTCGGACCGATGGCGGCACACATACCGGCCAAGGAAGAGATGGCGATAGAGACGATACCCGTGACGATCATACAGCACGGTAACAAGAAGATACCGAGCTTATTCAAAGGCTTCGTCAAAAGCGAAACCAAGTGCAAGTCACACTTCGTGATGTTCATGACACCGGCAAAACCCATTGCCGAACAGATCACGATGATCAACGAGCTACTCGTCATGGATTTGTCGAATTGTTGGAATGCCGCATAAGGATCAAGCGACAAACAGCACATTAAAAAGCCTGAGGCGAGAAGCACTAAACGCGTTTCCCAGCGTTTTAACAGTCCGTAGACCGTGCCGCACACAACGATTAAGGCGGCCCACATAGTCCAAGTCATTGGATTTCTCCATTGGTTAAAAAGAAGAGGTTTTTCATGAGTTTTTGTGCCCTGCTGAGTCCAAAAACAGTCATAGCCTGTCATTGTATGTAGGGCAAATCTCAAACGATATTAGGATAACCCCTAGTAGCTAGTACCACAAATATTTTCGCTAAAGCACCGGATAAAGGTGCTTTAG
>CABSHY010000072.1 GCA_902477615.1 uncultured Sutterella sp. | reverse complement strand
TTGTGAAAATCAATCTCTGGAACCCTCACGTTTGTCAAGGGTTTTTAAATAAAATTATCCCGTGGCTCAATTTATATTGAGCGCAAAGCCCGAACCTTATCGGGAGAGTTATCCATATTTTTTCGAAGCGCTCACCCTTTCTAGTGGGCCGTAGCAAGAAAAAATGTGGATAACTCGGTGTGTACTTCTAACTGAATTTACACCACCTCAATCTTTACAAATCAAATCATGCCAAGAGGCACATCTACTAATCTCTACGGGCTGTTACATCGATCTATACAGACCTCATTTGCCCACCATGACTTCAAGAAGAAACTGTCAATGCCTCATAAGGGAATAAGGGTAAACCCTATGATATTCAACAGGCTGTCTGACAGCGCCTTCGGCTTTCTCATGTTTGATTACGTAAGATTATCTACAGTGTTTCTTCTTAGATGCCAAGCCTCTTCTCAGTTGAAAGATTGCAACGAGCAATACCTGCTCGGCGAATGTCAAAATCTTTTCCATATTTCAAACAAGCCCACAGAATGCGTAAAAGCTTTGCTGCCAGAGCTATAACGAGTCTGCAATAGCTGAGCTCCCGACGCTTTTTAGCAATCCATTTCTGAAGCTGACATTTTGGCAATTTGCCTTTACTTTCCAATATCAACAGAACATTGGCACTTTGAACTAACAAACTTCGAGTACGTTTGTCACCCCGTTTTGTAATACGCCCCATCTTCTCTACGTGTCCAGTGGTTAAATTCCTTGGAACTAGCCCGTAGTAAGCTGGAAGTTTTTTTGGCTTATCAAAACGATTAATATCACCAATCGTCACGGCCAAGTTGGCAGCTGTCATCGGTCCGATGCCAGGGATTTTCTGAGCCATTTGGCACAAGGGATTGTTCTGAATTTTTTCTTCGATCCGTTTTTTGAGTTGATTTGCTTTACGCTCTGTAAGTTTGTAAGCCTTAATCTGCTCAGCTAGCAGCTCTCGAACTTCCTGAGGAACATTAGAAGCGCTTTCAATCAAATCAAGAAGCTTCGCTTCAGAGGAAAGCGCCTTGGCTATTTTCAGTCCCCAGGCCTGCGCCTGACCTTTTAAGGAAACCAGGATTGCCTTGCTGTGCTTAAGATGAAGCTCCCGAGCAGCGCAAAGCGACTGCAGAATCATTTCATCCCGAGTTTTAGCTCGGATAGAAGCTAATCGGTCATCTCTCGCAAGAAATGCAATAGCCTCCGCATCATTCAAATCGTTTTTCTGTCCAGAGAAAAACGCTTGAATTTGAGCCTGAACCGCCTGACCGGAAAAAACTTTGCATATATGACCGCGTTGCTTGAGCTCATTACACAGCCAATTCATCTCGGTACACGGCTCCATGCCGAACGTTGTCGGTGCCATTTCTGCAGCTTTTTCCAAAAGTACGCTGTAATCAACCCGATCAATTCGAATGACCTCACCGTCGCCCGTGATACCGACGAAAGAAACATTTTGTTTGGCTAAATCAAGGCCAATAACTTCGTAGTCGAGATTGGAATCAATTTCATTTGCGAGTATTCTTTTGGTTGACATGGAAGTCTCCTTTTTGTAGGTTGTGCTAAACCAATTCTCCCACTTTGGGAGAAGGAGGGTTCCATGTCATTAACCTCGGTGCTAACTATGACTTTGGTGTCGCAAAGGTGTTTGCAGGCGGTCAATACTTTAAGGGTGTTGATGATCCTGCCAGTATCTATAGTCTCTATGACGAAGAGCATTCTCCTCTTGCCAATGCCAAGGGTTGGGGAGCGACCATCGGCACTGAAATGCCTATGGCAGGCGGTAGTTTCAAACTTGCTGGTTCATACTTGGACGGTGAGACGGATAATGGCGCTAACGTTCAAGACATGAACGCTTATGCCGTTAGTGTGGGGTATGACTACGCATTGAGTAAGCGCACTTCTGTTTACACCGCTGCTGGCTACACCTATCCTAAACAACTCCTCTCTAAAGAGAGAAGGTTTCTTTTGACCTAACATGAGCTTTTTCGTTCGCTTTCTGCCGAGAACCATTTCTCAGCAAAAGCGGCAAACGACTGTCACCCACGCCACAAAAGATTTCGAGACGAACCTCCTCTGGCGTCTGAGCCTTTGGCTCCGACGCAAATGGCCGATCATAATGATCCCCATTACTCGATGGTTTATCAACGACATATCCCGCGTCTCTCAGGAGCTGTTTCGCACCTTCCAAAGTCTCAATGATCTTTGTCGGAATATGCTTTTCTTTATCAATGTCTGCGCATTGCAATAACAATGCACTAAGAACATCTCGCTGAATCCACTCTGAACTTGAACCCAGCTGATGCCATCTTTCAGACAACGCTTTCTTTCTATACGTTTCCGTATAGGGATCGTATTGACTGAGTTTGAGCGTATAGGGTTTTACTTCACTGACCTTTAAACCGGCGCTTTCAGCCTTGCTCTTAAGTCGCTCAATAAAATTTGATGCCCCGCTCTTACCTAAACTCTTTCCAAAGAGTCCTCTTTGAAAGGTTTTCCATTGATTCTTTTCAATACGAATATCGCCCGCCAAGGACAATATCAAATTCGCTAATTGTCCATGTTCACAGCGTCGAGTCGCAGCCACTCTCCGATGGTAGTCGGAGAGTTGAGCAACTCGCTTTTTGTAACTCTTTGTTTGTTTTAACTTAACACCCTTTTTCAGAGTTCCATTACTTTCATAGACCTCTTCATTATTTCGACGCAAACTTCGATCCATCGATCGTTGCATTCGACGAATGACCGCTTCATTAACTTTTGCCGTTGGCGCTATCTGAATCTTCCCTGCGAATTGTTCAGAGAATACAGCAATGGCTTGAGGCCCAGGATCAATGGAAAGACGTTCACTGTCAGGTGCATAAATATGCTTAACGGGGGCGGTTCCTTCCAAGAGAACTTGCAAAAAGAAGCGCTCACGGTTTTTGATGGTCTTGCGAACCAACCGACAGTATTTAGTCTTCTTTTTGAAGCGCCCTTTGGATGTAGTCATCTTTGGCTTCAATGATGACGTGGTAATCATGTTTACACCAACTGAGAACGGATTTTTGAAGATTGAACTTCAAGCCGGTGACATTAGTCTTTCCCTCAATGCTGTGCAAACCACGGGAGATAGACTTAAAACGAGGGCGGCCCCCCAATCCAAGCTGATAACGACGAATGCTTTGATAAACACGAGTGGCAATTTTTTGGGTTTCATTGATACCCAACTGATCTTTTCGTCCGCTTCTCTCACGGTGCTTTGCAATCACAGCGTGCAGGTCATACTCGGTTAAACGGTACTGACGATCGAGATTTCGAAAGAGTTCTGATCGCTCTTTTCCTTTTGGCAAGGTACACGCTTTTTTCCACTGAGGGTCTTGTCGCATTTGTTGCAACTGTCCCAAGGCAGTGCCCAATGTTGCGTTATGAAGCTGACGGGCAAACTCAAACTTTCTGAGAATCATCCTTGATTCAGAATCGTTGACTTTAATAGGGAGTTCGAGATTAAATACTGAGCTTTGCATAACATAATTCTATCAAATTCGATCATATTTTGCGCTTCCTCCGCCCATTAAAATGGGTGGCTTCCGCTATAATTTTTCTGTGAATTTAAAAACGTAACGAGGATTCAAAGTGGAGCCAAGATCAATATCAAGTCATGATGGGTCTTGTTCATTCTTTCTAATCATGTCATAAAAGAAAAATCGGAGGATGCAGCTTCCTCCGATTTTTCAAAAGCTAGTTGAATCGGGTCAGAACTGGCACTTGTCCCAATCTTGGAAATTTCAAGGTTGGGATTTTTTTAGTCTTTGTACTAGGTCTCAACCGCTTACAGATTGTTAGCCGTTGACAATTCACGCAGATGATAAGACTAATGATGGGGCAGATGAAAAGAACGAATTCCAAATGTATTTGAAGTGAATAAGTTACTTATTCAAATGCTGTACTATTGAATAAGTTGATGGTTAAGATAGGTGACGCTGTAAATGGATAGCAATGAACTCAAGGCTTTGACCGAGGAGCTTCGCTCAAAGGGGAAGCGTACGCAGACATGTGAAGTTAAAAAGTCTATAGGCAAACTCCCGAAAAGCGTCATAGAAACGCTTTGCGCTTTCGCCAATAGTGTAGGTGGCACACTTATTCTGGGGTTGTCTGAGAAGAGTCACTACACTCCCGCAGTCGGATTTAATGCCTTGGAGATGAAAGAAGCTTTGGTCAGTGTTTGCAAGAAACTGAGTCCTGTTGTTTGCCCTGATATCGCAATTTATCCATTTGAGGGCACTGAAATCTTGGTTGTCCAAGTTCCTGAGTTATCGATCGCTGAACGTCCGTGCTTTATTCGTGAACGAGGCGTGTATCGAGGCTCGTATTTGCGAACGGATAAAGGTAGTCGTTTGATGACTCCCTACGAAGTTGATCGGATGAGAGAAAATAACCATCAACCACAGTGGGATGTGCAAACAGTTTTCGACGCAACCATTGAGGATCTTGATCCTGATTCAATCAATCGTTTGGTTCAGCGACAGCGTTCATTACACCCTCATATTTTTCGTCAATTAAAAGACAATGAAATTCTCTTAAATCTTCGTGTCATTGCCGATGACGAGGGGATATTAAGACCGAGTTTGGCGGGCTTATTAGCATTGGGGACTTATCCGCAAAAATATTATCCGGCGCTTGTTGTGAAAGTGACTCGATATAACGAGTCTTACAAAGACGCAAAAGGACCTGTTCGTATTTCAGATTCAAAAACGTTTGTCGGGTCGATACCGGAGATATTGTCAAATAGTCTTGATTATGTGCGTGGTCAGGGTGAAGACAGTAAGGCATTACCTCCTAATGCATTCGATTATCCGACCGAAGTTATTTGTGAGATCCTTACCAATGCGCTGCTACATCGTGACTATTCTCCTGAAGGAAGGGCCTCTTTCGTAAACATGAATGTCTTTGACGACCGCTTTGAAATCCTAAGCCCCGGAGGGCTTTATGGCCGAATGACGATGGAAAATTTACGGCAATTTGGTTGCTCTGCTAACCGAAATCAATTCTTGTCGTCTATATTAGAGGCAACTTTGACGAAATCCGGTCGCTTTGTGGTTGAAAATCGAGGTTCCGGATTCTTGCGCATTGAAGAGACTTTAGAGGATGTCTCACTGCCTCCCATCGTAATTCAAAATACATTGACTACGTTTAAAGTGATACTGCCTAAACGTCAATCGGCCACAATTAAAAACACAGGATTGTCGCTCAAGAACCTTCGAGAGGGAATTATCAAAGCAATTCGAGAAAACGGAACCGTATCAATTCGAGAATTGACCGATATTTCAGGCTGTTCTCGCCCGACGGTATACAGGCGCATTCAAGAGCTTTTAAACGATGGGATTATTGAAGGTACAGATTCTTTAAGAAGCCCTCGCCAACGTTACCGAATTAAGCGTTAATGTGCTGTATCATTACGCCATTAAAAATTTGTTTAACCTGATGATTGTTCAAACTAATCATCATTTTGTGCATCGGATATAAACCGTGACCGCGAAAAAACTTTATCTCCGCAGCTTTGGCTGCCAAATGAACGACTACGACTCTGAAAAAATTGCCGATCTTTTGAAAGAAACGGCTGGCTACGAACGTACCGAAAAGATCGAAGAAGCCGATTTAGTCGTCTTTAATACTTGCTCCATTCGTGAAAAAGCCCAAGAGAAAGTGTTCTCTGATTTAGGCCGAGTTCGTGAAGCCAAAAAAGAATCGGGCAAGTCCGATATGTTGATTGCCGTAGGTGGCTGTGTCGCCAGTCAAGAAGGTAAGAAAATCCTTTCTCGTGCCCCGCACGTCAATATCGTCTTTGGCCCGCAAACGCTTCATCGCTTGCCCGCCATGATTGAAAAGTGCGAGAAGACGAAAAAGCCGCAAGTCGATATCTCCTTTCCTGAAATTGAAAAGTTTGACCATTTGGCTGAACCCCAAGCCCGTGGGGCTTGCGCCTTCGTTTCCATCATGGAAGGTTGCAGCCAATATTGTTCTTACTGCGTTGTGCCCTATACGCGCGGTGAAGAAATTTCTCGTCCGTTGACGGACGTGTTGTTAGAAGTCGCAAAGCTTGCCGCTCAAGGCGTCAAGGAAGTGACGCTTTTGGGTCAAAACGTCAATGCGTATCGCGGTGAAATGCCCGATGGTGAAATTGCTGACTTTGCCACACTCTTAGAGTACGTGGCTGAAATTGACGGTATTGAACGCATCCGTTACACGACTTCTCACCCGAAACACTTCACGCAACGTTTGATCGATGCTTACGGCAAGATCGATAAGCTCGTCAATCACGTGCACTTACCGGTTCAATCCGGCTCTGACCGCATTTTGGCCGCCATGAAGCGTGGTTACACGTCTTTGGAATACAAGTCCATTATTCGTCGTTTGAGAGCCGTGCGTCCTGATATTGCGATTGCTACCGACATCATTGTGGGTTTCCCCGGTGAAACCCAAGAAGACTTTGATGCCACGATGCAATTGATGGAAGATGTGGGCTTTGATGCAAGTTTCTCCTTTGTCTACAGTCGCCGTCCCGGAACGCCCGCCGCTTACTTAGTGGACGAAACGCCGCAAGAGTTAAAACTTAAGCGTCTGCAACTTTTGCAAGCCAAAAATGAAGCCAAGGCGCATGAGATTTCTCAATCCATGTTGGGCACCGTCCAACGCGTGTTGGTCTTGGGCCCTGCGCGTC
>CABSHY010000071.1 GCA_902477615.1 uncultured Sutterella sp. | reverse complement strand
GTGATAAAGCGATAGACCAACACATCTTTTTTCTGACCAATGCGATAAGCACGGTCTGTAGCCTGAGCTTCCACCGCCGGATTCCACCACAAGTCATAGTGAATGACAGTGGAAGCTTGCGTGAGATTTAACCCCGTGCCCCCCGCTTTTAATGACAAAATCATTACGCGTTGAGTGGGATCATTTTGGAAACGATCGACCATCTCGGCTCGTTTTTTCACGGTAACGCCTCCGTGCAGGAAAAGGGCGTCTTCGTTAATCGTGCTCTTTAACCACTTCTGCAGACGATCACCCATTTCACGGTATTGCGTGAAGATCAAAACCTTTCGATCGGCTTCAAACGAGCGCTCGACCAAATCAATTAAAAGGTCACCTTTACCGGAATCCGGATACTCAATATCAGTCTTTTGAAATTGCGAGACGGAATTACAGATTTGCTTTAACCCTGTTATCAGTTTTAAGACCAAACCGCGCTGCAAAATACGAATATCTTCACCCGTTTCTTTCGCTTTAATTTTGCCCTCTTCAATCTTTCTCAAGATATCTTGTAAGTACTTTTCGTAAAGAACCGCTTGATCTTTTCTGAGGGTGACAAACTGGTCTTGCTGAATCTTGTCCGGCAAATCAGAAATGATTGCCTTGTCCGTTTTCAAGCGTCGCAACATAAAAGGTGCAGTCAACTTTCGGAATGCGTCAATCACTGCGGGATCCCGTTCGGCCTCGATGGGTTTAGCAAAGTGATCCTTGAAGTCTTTCTGAGAACCTAAGAGTCTCGGTTGCACCAAAGAGAAAATGGACCAATACTCCATCAAGCGGTTTTCAACGGGCGTACCCGACATGGCAATCACCTGACGAACCTTTAATTCTTTTAACGCTTGAGATTGAGACGAAGTGCAGTTTTTAATGGCTTGCGCTTCGTCAATCACTAAAAGGCGGAAGCGTTGGGCCTTTAACACTTCAATGTCCATGCGCGCCGTGCCGTAAGAGGTGAGCAAAACGTCAAAGTCCGACTTCGGTAACTTACGCTTAGGACCATGGTAGAGCGCCACTTTAAGGGTTGGCGAGAATTTCTCGATTTCTCGCTGCCAGTTAACAAGAAGCGTTGTGGGTACAACGGCGAGTACCTTTTCTTTTGCGAGTTCTCCGTCTTCTTTAAGCTGCGTCATTGCCGCAATCACTTGAAGGGTCTTACCTAAACCCATGTCATCGGCAATCAATGCGCCCATGCCAAGCTTGACGTTTTTAATGAGCCACGAATAGCCTCGTGCCTGATAAGGACGAAGCGTTGCTATCAGGCTTGGAGGTGGCGGCAAAAGCGGCACCTCATTGAGCGCTTTAAGTTTTTCAACGAGTGCTTCACTGCCTTTGATCTCAACGCCCTCAAATTCGCCGCTTAAAACAGCTTGGAGTTTTTGCACTGGAGAGAATATAGACGTAGTCTGCGCCGTTATAAATAATTTCACCGGCGTGAGCGAGGAGCTCATAAAACTCTTCTTCAGTAAGCTCCTTCTCACCCAAAGTAACTCGCCAGTCAAAATCTGCCAAGCGATCCAAGCCCAACATTTTCTCGCCGAACCCCTCCTCTGAGGTTGCTTGCGCCGATAACTTCGGACTCAAAAGTCGCTTTAAGCTTGTGGGTATAGCCACCGTTACACCTAATAGTGTCAAGTATGGGGTAATCTCCAACAAGAAGTCGGCCAATTCAGCACGATCAATTCTGAGGTTCTTTGCGTCTTTAGCAAGTTGTTCAAAGGGTTGGTAGAGCTCGGAGAGCGTTCGGAGAATATTTAAAACTGCCAAACGATCATTGTCATATTTTGACGATGCCAACAACGTTTTTAACATCACTGGCTTGGCGCCTTTCGTGCGCGCCATGATACCAAAGCCCACTGACACTTCCCCGTCTTTTAAACTCGTGAGTTTAATTAGGGGCTGCCACGGATAAGCACGTCCTAAATTCAAAACACGAAAATACCGAGCAAGACTGCGACCTACTTCAGGATAAGACTTCGTTTTCTTATCAAGAGTGTGAGAAATCAGATGTTTGAAAATATCGTATTCATACTCATCCATGGCCAACATGCCATGCAAAGTGGTCAAAGCACCTGTTAATAGCAGATAAGCCTTCTGAAGAATGGAAAGATTTTCTTCCCAATCCAATGCAAAAATATTGTCAATCTCCCCTTCAACCGCAACAACAAATCTCTCAAAAACCGTCTGAGTCTGAGGTAAATGAAGCGAAGGAATCATCCAAACTTGAGGTAAGAAATTCATCCCTTCCGGATTTTGCATAACACACGGTACGAATGCACGAGACTGGTAGAGTCTCGCTGCAAAATCGTAAACAACGCGTAAGGCTTGTGTTGATGGTGGTAAATACTTCTCTTCTCTTTGAGTTACATACCAAAGCGACTGCAAAACGCGATCTTGATTCTGGGCATTCTTTGTCAAAAGAAAGTCGAAACTCTCTTTTCGAAGCGTTAATTTTAAGGCTGCATCCTCTTTAGTTTTCTTGATTGTTTCCCAAAAAGGCGATGGTGTCGCTCGATCTAAAGTCTCTAACTCTTCTTGTCGAGCCCAACGCGATGCATTTAATCGAAAAATTCTGGTCACTCGAGTACTAAGACTTTTCTGGAACCACTTTTGAAGATTTTTTTCATCCGAGTGACGAATGGTTTTCGGTAATAGTGACAAGAGCGACTCACCAACCGGTTTAATTGTCCCCAAAGGTAATGTGGAAAGACTGATCTGATGAGTACTCTTTTTTAGTGGGTAATTAGCCAACGGAGCCAAAAGCTCCGACAAAGTCAAAGGAGCGTCCTTGACACTATCCTCTATCGAAATCCCCCTGTCTTTAAGGGCTCGGACTAAGTCAAGTCCCTTGAAAACGAAAATAGCAAAGGGATTAGTGTCAATGATATCGGCTAAGCAATAGATTAAGGCGGCAATATGTTTACAAAGTCGTGCAGAATCTGGACACGAACATCGCATGTGTAAGTCTTGAGCAGAACGAGGAAAGAGGTTTATCCCTAGCTCATCACAAATATCAGCAACTTCGGCAGGTAACTCTCCGTCTAAAAGTTTTGCCATTAAAAGCGAGTCGGAACTAATCCTGTCAACAAGCTTTTCGCATTCGTCTTGTGTCAGTGGTGTATAAGCCGAGCCCCAAACATGAGCAACAAGGTAGTTTGTTTCAGTGTCAAATTCTTGAAGACTTACTTTCCCGTGTAAATAATAGGACTTGCCACGAGGAAGACGATTGGCATGGTCACAATTCTCAAGCGCTTGCAACCAAGCCTGCCCCCACCACGTTTTCCCAATACGAACACGGGTTGCCATTAATAGGCCTCATGCGGGTTATCCAAGAAAGAATAAACGCGCGCAAAGTCTTGCGTACGAATCATGGGCGGTAAACTCTTAATGACCATCGAGCCGTAACGCTTTTCAATCAAACGATTGTCACCGCAAACAATCACCCCGAAGTCATTTTCACTACGAATCAATCGGCCCACCCCTTGACGAAGGGTGGTAATCATTTCGGGCAACTGATGGCAAACAAAGGGATTTTTCTTTTGTTGTTCAAGCCACTCTTTTCTGGCACGCGCCACCGGCGTATCAAACTGAGCAAAGGGCAATTTATCGATGACCACCAACTGCAAAGCGTCGCCCTTCATGTCCACGCCTTCCCAAAAACTCATGGAGCCCACGAGAATACCGTTATCGGCCTCTTTAAAGCGTTGCAAGAGTTCGGTCTTGGGACTTTCGCCTTGCACACAAAGCGTGTAGTTGGCGTGCGCCTTCATGCGCAAGCACTCGGCAATGCGATCCATGGAGCGAAAACTCGTGCATAGGAAAAAGGCTCGACCGTGCGTTTTTTCAATTAATGGCCACGTTTCTTCGACAAGTTTTTCGGCAAAATCGTCATCAAAGACACCGGGCAGGCCTTTGGGTAAATAAAGACGACCTTGGAGCTCATAATTAAAGGGACTCGCCCAAGAATAGGTTTTCGTTTCAGCATCAAGTCCCAATTCGCTTAAGAAATACGAGAAGTTATTTTGATCGTTGTCGTTTTTGGTCGAAATCGTCGCACTCGTAAAAACCCAGGCGCACGGCATGGTGCTTCGGGCTTTTCTGAAACTTTCGGCAAGGGTTAACGGCGTATTGGCAAAAATAACGTTTTGCTCGGTATAGCGTAACCACAACACCGACGGCGTTCCATTGACCGTTTTAACGACTTCGGGCGATTGGAAAATCTTTTGCCAATTCTCAAGTCGCATTAAAAGTTCAGTGGCTTGCGCGCCCACCAAGTCCAACTCTTCATTGTGACCGGCGAGATCGGCGAAATACTTATTGATCTGACCGAAAACAGAGAGCAATTCATCCAAAGGCTCTTTAATCTCTTGGACAAAATTCTCAATCGCCGCAATTTCCACTTCTTCATCGGGTTCAAGATGAAGGTTAAAACTAAAAGCTTCGTGGAAATTTAAGATAGCCTTTTTCAGTATCGTAAATTCGTCATCCCACCGAAGAGCGGAAGCCGCATAGGCTTTGGCCACGCGACGCGCATCTTCAGAAAAGTCGCTTAACTCACGAAGCGAGAACATATCGGAAAAATAATCGATCCCGATATCGGCTAACTTGTGCGCTTCGTCCAAAATAATCAAATCGGCTGCCGGCAACAGTTCGCCCATGCTGTCGTCTTTAAGACTCAAGTCCGCTAAAAACAAATGGTGATTAACAACAACGACGTCGCTTTCTAAGGCTTTGCGACGCGCTTGCGTCAAAAAGCACTCTTCGTAGTGAGGACACTTATTGCTAAGACAATTTTCTCGCGTACTCGTCACCAAGGGCCACAAGGGATCGCCTTCAGAGATCCCGTGAACTTCATTGATGTCGCCTGTTGTAGAAAATTTGGCGTGTTGACGAATTTTGTCGAGTTTCGGGCCACTCGTGCGTTCGGGCAAAAGCCCCGATTGAATCAAACGCTCAAGGCGAAACTTGCAGATGTAGTTAGCGCGCCCCTTTAAGACCGTGACCGTCACATAACGGCCCAACGCCTCTTGGATCAAATTGACGTCTTTACTAAAGAGCTGATCTTGAAGGGTTTTACTGGCGGTAGAAACAATCGTCTTTGAACCGGAAAGAATGGCAGGAATCAAATAGGCAAAGGTTTTCCCCGTGCCCGTCCCGGCTTCAACCACAGCGGTTTCGCGATTTTCAATGGCTTGCCCCACAGCTTGGGCAAATTCCACCTGACTCTCTCGACGCTTAAAGCCCTCGATGTGTTTACACAGAGGGCCGTCATCGGCAAAAGTTTTGTCGATTGAGAGTTGGAATTCTTGATTCATGAATCGCTATCGATTAAAAGAACTTACTGGCTTTGTTGTTTTCAGCTTGACGGCGTTGAGCCTCTTCGCGCTCTTGGCGCTCTTTTTCGTAGCTGGCTTGGCGAGCCGCACGATCGGCCTTACGCTTTTCGGCCTCTTGCATCATCTTAGCCTTGCGAGCTTCGTTTTCGGCAAGCTTCGCGTCATAGGCTTCGATGTTGGCCTTTTCTTGAAGTTAGCGCTCGGTTTGAGCCTTCAATTTTTGGTTGCTCTTTTCGACCTTATCGGAAATATCGCCGCGCTTTTGCGGCATCAAATCACGGGTAACAGCGCCCTTTTTGCGACGCTCTTCGGTCGTAAAGATACGAATTTGGTGGTCGGCCGAGCGGATTAATTGATTAGCAAGTCGCTCGCGTTCACGCAAAACCTTTTCAGCCTTACCCATGCATTGATTGACAAGAATCTTCTCATTGCAAAGTGCCGTTTGGTGCAAACGAATCTTGGCACAACGTTGCAACTCTTCCTCGCCGACACGCTTAGCATTAATGGCTTCGGCCTTCGTCTTAAAACGCGGATCGGAATAGCGAGGCACCAAGGGGCTGGGCGCTACTTCACCGGCCTTCCACCCCAAAGACTCGGGCGTAGGACCGGAGGGCGCAATCAAGGGTCCTGCCATCACGGAACCAGCCAAAGACAAACAAACGAAAGAGGCAATAAGAGACTTCATTTCAATGGAGAATTTATTTAGCAAAACAATGGATAAATTTTAATGGACTTCAGCTAAAAAGTCTTTGGAAACCGTAACGATTCTTTAGGATTTCCCAATGTCCTGCGAATGGTTGTTTCTAGCCGACACGTTACCTTGTCGATATCCTCAGAAATGACCTCTAACTCTTCCTAACTCATTGAGAGAGAATTATTATCTAAAATGCAACCACAGAAACACGCAGGCCCCGATAGTCGGAACTCCCGTGGCCTTTTACTTACGCGCCTAGCAAATCAATAACAAAATCAATCCGATAAGAAACTTTATCGCCAATCGTTTAACTCGTTTTGATATACTGCGGAAGAGATTGATTGTCGCTTCATTATCAATCTTTCTTTAAATGGCTCGGACTGCAATTCCGGGCCATTTTGCTTTGGTTTTGTCACCCGAAAGATTGAGTGGTAACCAAAGCACAACCACTCAATAAAAAACGAGGAATGAAGCTAACCTCGTTGGGCGGTTATTTTAATTTCACAAACTCAATAAATAAACTGCAAATAAAAGATTAAAGAAATTCAAATATTGATCCTAATGCTAACTAATAACTCTTTGTTTTGCTTAATAAACTGCTTAAATAATATTTTTAAATAGCAGAAGCTCAAATCATAGTGTCCACCCTATAAAAGATATTCTCTGAATTACTTTGATCTCAGTACGAAAAACATTTTCAATAATTCTATAATTTCAAAATTGATTTCCTCTTCATTGGACAAA
>CABSHY010000070.1 GCA_902477615.1 uncultured Sutterella sp. | reverse complement strand
GTAGCGACGAGAAGACTCGTCACCTCCCCGTCATTATGTTGACGGCTCGTGGCAGCGAGACTGACCGAGTCAAGGGGTTAAACGCCGGCGCGGACGACTACATTGTCAAGCCCTTTATGCCGCGCGAACTTATCGCCCGCATTCAAGCCGTGATGCGCCGCTACAACATCCAAGATGAAAAATCGGTTACCGCCTCTTCTTCAGTGATCAAGTGTGGTCCGCTCACGATGGATGAATCAAGCTACAAAGCTGAAGTGGACGGTGAACCCATTGCCCTGTCAGCAAAAGAATTTAAACTCCTTTTAGTTTTTGCGAAAAACCCAGAACGCGTCTACAGTCGCGAAATGCTCTTGTCCCTCGTTTGGGACAACGCTTATGTTGATGAACGAACAGTTGACGTTCACATGTTGCGCCTGCGTAAGCAACTTCAAGGCACGGCTGCTGAAAACTTGTTGCAAACGGTACGAGGCTTGGGTTATCGCGCTCATCTAGAGAGTTAATTGACATCGCTAAGGCTACAAAATGACTCCGCGTAAACAAGCAGGATGGATACTCACGGGTATCGTCCTTTTTGCCGTCTTCCTCTACTTTACAAGCTCCTTAATGATGACCGTCGCCACGACTTGTGGCTTGTTGGCGGCCGCTTACTTGTGGGTTCTTGTCAGAATGGGAGATGGTTGGATTGATGCCAACGAAGTTGAACAAATGCGAGACAGTGACCGCTCTCGCGTGACGGCCCGATTGGATCGCTACCGTTTATCCTTGGCAGCTTTGCCTGAAGGCGTCATTTTGATCCGTAGCGGTCAGTCGATTGAATGGTGTAATCCTGCTGCCGAACATCACTTAGGCATTAAGCTCACGAAACATTTAGGGGTTGCAATCGACTCTGTTATTTCAGACAAGAAGATCTTGCAGTACCTCTCCGAAGGCGACTTCTCCAAACCCATTAAAGTGCTCTCCAAAGAACCAGGGCGTGAATTGCTTTTGTCTGCCGTGGTCGCCGATAGAACGCACTTTATTATCGTGACGCATGACGTGACGGAACAACATCGCATCGACAGCATGCGCAAAGACTTTGTGGCCAATGTCAGCCACGAACTTCGTACCCCCTTGACTGTCCTTTCGGGCTTTTTGGACATGATCCTTGCCAGTCCCGAAATTGATGAAAAAACCATTCGTGAGCAACTCACCATCATGCAAGACGAATCCTCTCGCATGAAAAATTTGGTCAACGACCTCTTGGCGTTGTCTTCGCTTGAAAATAAAGACGACGTGGCCTCTGAAAGCCCAGAAGTCGTGAGCATGCAACGCTTGGTTGCCGGTGTCGCAGAAGACTGTGTTGCCTTATCTCGCGGTCGCCACACCATCACGACGCACATTGATACGGACTTTGCTATTTTGGGTTACGTGGATGAAATTCGCAGTGCTTGCTCAAACCTTGTCAGTAACGCCGTTCGCTATACGCCCGATAACGGAAAAATTGATATCTCTTGGCACTATGACAAAGAAACCGATGCTTGTATTTACGCTGTTAAAGATAACGGAATCGGGATTGCAGAAAAAGACCTTCCGCGTTTGACAGAGCGCTTTTACCGTGCTGATAAAAGTCGTTCAAGAGACACCGGCGGCACGGGTCTGGGACTTGCCATTGTCAAACACATTGCCATTCGCAATCACTGCAAACTCATCATTGAATCCAAGCTCGGCGAAGGTTCCACCTTCAGTCTGATCTTTCCTTCAGAGATTCTTGTTCGTTAATCCTCAAAAACCTCGAAAACCTTTTCGAGGTTTTTGCTTTTGGACACATTATTAAGACTTTTTGATTAAGCAATCCACGAGCTTCGTGGTAGAGTGAATGTATCTTCATCGATATTCGTGAGATCGTGTTATGGCCAACGAAAAAATTAAAACCTCAGATCTAGCAAACCTCAAACAAAAAGACCTTCAAAAGTGGATGGACATCGTCAACGAAGTTCAAGAGGTTCGCAATGAAATTGAAACGGAAATCAATAATCAAACGATTTCCAAAGAAAAAGTAATGGAGCACTCGACTGCGTTGCATCAAGTCCTTCAAACGCAGCGCCCAGCGGACCGCATCAAGGTTTTGAAACTCTTACTCGAAGAAGCCCGCCTTCATTTAAAACTTGAAGAAGGTGACGATCCCGATGAGAACGAACTCGTTGAGAATTGGGAAACGGCTGAGTATCCCTATAAACGCGAAATGAATAAAAAGCGTTACGAGAAAGAACTCTATCGCTTACAAGTCGAACTCATCAAGCTTCAAGATTGGGTGAAAGAAAAGGGTAAGAAAGTTGTCATCATTTTTGAAGGTCGAGATGCCGCCGGTAAGGGCGGTACGATTCAACGCTTCATGGAGCACTTAAATCCTCGTACAGCGAGCATTGTGGCTTTGCCTAAGCCCACCGATCCGGAACGCGGTCAATGGTACTTCCAGCGCTATGTGGCGCACTTGCCGTCTCCCGGTGAAATTCGCCTTTTTGACCGCTCGTGGTACAACCGCGCCGGTGTCGAGCGCGTTATGGGCTTTTGCACGGATGAGCAATACACGGAATTCATGCGTCAATGCCCACAATTTGAAGAAAATATTATCCACTCCGACACCATTTTGATTAAGTTATGGTTCTCGGTAACGCAAGAGGAACAACACCGCCGATTTAAGGCGCGTCAAATCGACCCCTTGCGTCGTTGGAAGCTCTCGCCAATTGACGTTGCGTCTTTATCCAAATGGGACGATTACACCAAGGCGAGCGAAGTGATGTTCTTTGCTACAAACACAACCACCTCCCCTTGGATTGTCATTAAGAGTGATGATAAAAAGCGTGCGCGTTTAAATGCGATCCGTTACGTTTTGTCTGTCATTGACTACGATGGCAAGGACATGGATTCGATCGGTCGTATCGATCCCCTCATCCTCTCAAGAGCGAATGTGACGACAAACGTCTCGCATCTCATTAAGAAAAAGAAATCCGCCGATTAAAACAATTTCGGCTCCGAAAACAAACTTCGGAGCCGATTTTTTCAGTCAAGCAACTTTCTTAAGAGGCTTTGCGAACCAAGAGTTCAATGATCTTTAAGGTCATATCCAACGAGGCCACAAAACTGTCGACGGGCAAAAATTCCGCATAGCCGTGAGCATTGTGAGCCCCCGTAAAGTAGTTGGGCGTTACTAAACCTCGAGCCGTCAAAGCTGAGCCATCGGTGCCACCTCGCATCGCCACCGTGCGCGGTTCGATGTTAAGTTCCTTTAAGGCTTCATACATCAAATCAATCGGCAGGCGATCTTCACCCAAACCACCGGAGATATTGCTGTAAATGTCTTCAATATCGACATTGATCTTGGCCTTCGGATAACGTTGACGCAAAACCTCGGTCACACTCAACACATAAGCCTTACGAGCTTCGTACTTGGCATTATCAAAGTCACGGATATTGAGTTGAAGATGAGCGCGAGCCGGATTGGCCGTCATCGTCTTAAACCAATAGTAACCATCACGTTCATCCGTGTTTTCAGGCGTCTCTAAACGATTAAAGCTATTAATCAAGTCTTGAGCAATCAAGATGGGATTGACCAACACGCCCTTGGCTGCGCACGGGTGCGTCGTCACCCCTTCGATATCAAAGTGGCATTCGGCGGCGTTGTAGGTTTCATAGACCACTTCGCCTAAGTCTTCACCATCGACCGTGTAAGCGAAATCCACCTTAAATTTGTCTAAGTCTAAGAGCTTGGCGCCACGCAAACCCGTTTCTTCATCCGGAACGAAAGCCACACGAATGTCGCCGTGCGGGAGTTGCTCCGTTACCATGATTTCAAGCATGGTCATAACGTTGGTGACACCGGCCTTATTATCGGCCCCCAAAACGCTCGTGCCGTCCGTGAAAATAATGAATTGATCGCGATAGCGTTCAAGCTCCGGATGGTCAGCTACACGAATCCAAATGTCTTTTTCTTTATTGAGGCAAACATCGCCCCCGACGTAATGAATCACTTGCGGATGAATGTCGGCATTTAAACCCACATCCACCGTGTCCATATGGGCCACAAAACCCACGGGCTTCACACCTTCAACATTGGCAGGCAAAAGACCCGTCACAATGGCGTGCGCATCCGTTTGAACTTCTTTAAGCCCTAAATGCTTGAGCTGAGCTTCCAAAACTTTGGCCATATCCCATTGCGTCTCGGTTGACGGAACGGTCTTCACCTTTGGGTCGCTCTGACTCGTAATCGCCAAATAACCTAAAAAGCGTTCAATCAAAGCGTGTGACTTTTGCTCGTGGTCCATAACGTTTACCTCCATACAAAATGGGCTTATAGTCAATTAAATAACTATAAGCCCAAATTTGGAAAAAAAGAATAATCGAAAGTCCTACTGACGAGCTAACTTCTTCTGTGCACGAGAGCGGATGGTCAAAGCAACAGCGTTAAGACCCAAAACCATCAACACCAACACAAAGGCCGTACCGTATTGCAAGGGCAAACTGGCTTCGACGTCAACACTTGAAGTGGCCAACACATAAATGTGATACGGCAACGACATCACCGGATCCATCACAGAGTGCGTCATCGTGGGCGTGTAGAAAACCGCAGCCGTGTACATGATGGCAGCCGTTTCCCCTGCTACGCGGGAAAGAGCCAAAATGTTCCCCGTCAAAAGACCGGGCAAGGCAGCCGGCAACACAATCTTAAAGATTGTTTGCTTTTTCGTGGCACCCAAAGCCAAAGAAGCTTCACGCCAGGCTTGGGGAACTTGGTTTAATGCGGCTTCCGTCGTATTAATGACGATCGGCAAGGCTAAAAGCGCCAACGTCAAAATACCGGATAAAAGGCTCACGCCAAAGCCACAGAACGTGACAAAGAACGTCAAACCGAAAAGACCGAAGATCACCGAAGGCACACCGGACAAGTTCGAGACGGCCAAGCGCACGCCCGACACAAAGCGACCTTGACCACCGTATTCCGTCAAATATAAAGCAGAGGCCACACCCAACGGAAGAGCAATCACCGTGGCACCGACTGCCAAATAGAAGGTACCGACAATGCAAGGCCAGATACCGCCTGCGGTCATCATTTCACGAGGCGACTCAGAGAAAAATTCCCAAGAAAGTGCCGGCAATGCGTTATCAATCAAGTAGAACAAGATGGCAACAATGGCGCCAACGGTAATCAATGTCGCCACACGCATTAAATTTAAGCCAATAAATTCTGCAACGTAACGTCCATTGGAAGAACGAGCTTTTGATACTGTCATCATGACTCCTAGCGCTTACCGATTTGATATTTTTTCGTGAAGTAAAAGGCCGTTGCATTAAAGATGAACGTCGTCACGAAAAGCACTAAACCGGTGGCAAACAATGCGTGATAGTGAGTGGAACCCACAGCGGCTTCGGCCATTTCTGCGGCAATGGATGCTGTCATCGGACGCAAAGGATCGAAGAAACTTTCAGGAATAATGGCAGCACCACCGGCCACCATCAAAACCACCATCGTTTCGCCCAATGCACGAGAAATACCCAACATCACAGCCGTTCCGATACCGCCCAAAGCGTAACGGAATTGCACCTTGTAGAGCGTTTCCCAACGCGTAGCGCCCAAGGCTAAAGACGCTTCCGATAAAGCGGTCGGCACATTGCGAAGAGCGTCTTCAGAAATGGAGCAGATAAAGGGAACGCACATGAGGCTTAACATCACGGAGGCATTCATCCAGTTAAGACCGGAATCAAGACCCAACGTGTTTTGAAGCCAGGGAGCGACCAAAACCATCCCCAAGAAACCGATAATGACCGAGGGCAAGGCTGCCAACAATTCGATAGCGGGCTTGACAACCTGACGAACAGAAGGCGTAGCAAAGTACGCCAAATACGCTGCCGTCAATAAGCCGATCGGCAACGAAATTAAAGTCGTGGTTGCTGCCACACAAAGGCTGGCTACCAACAAAGCACCGATTTCAAAATCAGGCGTGCCGCCCGTCGGATACCATTCGGTACCGAATAAGAATCGGAAGAAAGAAACTTCGCTAAAAAGCGGCAACGCTTGAGAAAGAAGGAAAACCAAAATGGCAGCCAACGCTAAGATCGAAGCAAAAGCGATGACTGCCAATTGTTTTTCAAACCCTTCTCGACGTTTCGTTAAAACATTTGTCATAGCGATCAGAGAGAAGTTTGAAGAGAAGTTCGATTAGCGAGCAACCGGAACGAAGCCTACTTCCTTCACAGAAGCTTGACCATCCTTGCTCAAAGCGTAGTTGATCAAAGCCTTCGTGTCGGCGTTAGCGTGATTGTTCGTAAAGAGATACAACTCACGAGACAAGGGCCATTCAAACGTTTCTGCCGTCTTCATCGTAGCCTTCACACCGCCGATGGACAAAGCCTTGATGTCCTTGGTCAAATAGCCCAAACCGACATAACCGATAGCGTTCGGGTTCTTAGCAATCGTTTGCAACACAGCACCGTTACTGGCTTGCAAGAGTGCACGTTGTTGAACACGTTCACCCTTCATTACCAAGGATTCCCACGTTTCAAACGTACCCGAAGAAGAGTCACGGGAGACGACCGTGATACGAGCATTCTTACCGCCAACTTCCTTCCAGTTCTTAATACGACCGGCATAGATGTCACGGATTTGTTGCAAGGTCAAATCCTTCACACCATTGCGAGGATTGATCACAGGGACGATAGCGTCAATGGCCACCACATGACGAACAGCTTCGTTGCCACTCTTTTTCATGTTTTCGACTTCGGCAGACTTCATATCCCGGCTAGCCATGGCCACGTCGGTCGTGTTTTCCATCAAAGCCTTGATGCCGTGG
>CABSHY010000069.1 GCA_902477615.1 uncultured Sutterella sp. | reverse complement strand
ATATCGAATTGTGTCCGGCTCAAAGCTTGATTGAAACCCGCCAAGCCGCTAAAGAAGAAATGCAAAAGGTTCCGACCCCGGGTCGCGAAAAGTGCGAAGACGTTGTTGAACTTTTGGGCAAAGAATTGACGACTTCGATGAAGTCGGTGATTTTGGCTGCCGATCGTGTCAATGAAAAGGGTGAACCGTTGCCGGCTCAAATCGTGATGATCATGTTGCGTGCCGACCACGAACTCAACGAAGTTAAGGCCGGTAAATTGCCCGAATTGAAAGAAGGTTTCCGCTTCGCCACGGACGCAGAAATCGTTGCAGCCTTCGGTTGCAAGCCTGGTTACTTAGGTCCTGTTGGTATCAAAGAAGACATCGTGGTTTATGCTGACTTGACGGCAATGAACATGAGTGACTTCATCTGTGGTGCCAACGAAGAAGGTTTCCACATCACCGGTGTGAACTGGGGACGTGATTTGCCTGAAGCCAAGGCGGCTGATTTACGTAACGTTGTTGAAGGTGATATCTCTCCTGATGGTAAGGGCACCCTTAAACTTCAACGCGGTATTGAAGTGGGTCACGTGTTCTATCTTGGTCGTAAGTATTCCGAAGCGTTCGGTGCAACGTACTTGGATGAAACGGGTAAGCCTCAAGTGATGGAAATGGGTTGCTACGGTATCGGTGTAACGCGTCTTTTGGGTGCTGCCATCGAACAAAATCATGACGAACAAGGCATCATTTGGCCTGACTCCATGGCACCGTTTACGACCGTCATCTGCCCGATGAACTACGGTAAGAGCGAAGCCGTTCGTGATGCGGCTAATAAGCTTTATGAAGACATGAAGGCTGCTGGCATTGATGTCATCATTGATGACCGTGATATGCGCCCTGGTGTGATGTTTGCTGAGTGGGAATTAATTGGTGTGCCTCACCGTGTTGTGATTGGTGAACGCGGCCTTAAGACCGGTGAAGTGGAATACGCTCACCGTCGTACCATTAAAGACAAGCAAATGGTCAAGTTGGACGAAATTGTTGATTTTATCAAAAACGCTCACTAACGGGAGTGGAACTCAGGCGCTTGTGCTCTGAGTTCTTTTCCATCCATGAAAAAAGCCACCAGATTTAGGTGGCTTTTTTTTGTTCAATCGCTGAAGAGATTAGCGCTTGCAGCACTTCTTCTTAGCAACAGCGGCCTTGAAGGCAGCGCCAGCGGTGAACTTCGGCAACGTCGTGGCCGGGATCTTGATCGTTTCGCCGGTAGAAGGATTGCGACCTTCACGAGCAGCACGTTGAGCTGCCTTAAACGTACCAAAACCAATCAATTGGAAGCCGTCGCCCTTAGCAACAGACTTCATGATGGCGTCAAAAACGGAATCGATAACGCGACCAACTTGGGCCTTGGAGAGTTCGTTTTCTTCAGCAACGATAGCGATAAGTTCTTGTTTGTTCATTGGAGCACTCCTTATGAGAAATTCTGAACGAGAACAACCCTAATATACAGCAACTAATCCCTTGATAAGTAGGCGATTGTGTAAAAAATGCCCGAAAAAATGATTTTTTTTTCTCTTTGATCAAAAAAAACAGAATTTGTTGTCTTTTAGAGACATTTTTAAGCGTATTTTGAGAAATAAAAAACGGCTGAAACCCTTTGATTTCAGCCGTTGATAAGCCTTTTAAAGACTTTCTTTTACTTTGTTTCTTTTTCTTCTTCGGGAACGTTTACAGACTCATTTTCAAAGTGAGCGATTTCCACATAGTAGACTCGACGGAAAACGTCATAAGCCAAAGAGACTTGCTTTAAAGCTTGGACTTTAGTGCGTTCACTCACTTTGTCGTATTTTTCACCATGAATAACCTTCAAGAAAGCATCAGACAAGTCAGCTTTCTTAGCTTCGGGAACCAAAGCTTCTTTTACTAAAAGCTTTCGTGTTTCTTCATAGCGTTGCTTGGCCTCGGGCGTTAATTGACTCAAAAGTTTTTCCGTTAAGGTCATTTCCACCGTTTGGTGCATATGAAAAAGCGTCTTTTTGACGAACTTTTCATTTTGACGATATTCTTCAGATTCCGTCATTGCAGCAAGCATACCGATGGCTTCAAGCATAGCGGCCCATTGAGCATTAAAGTTGCGCGTGGCTTCCGGATTGAAGAAACGGAAAAACGGCAAAGGAGCGTTGACAGCATTAGCCACTTCGCCAGAGGTGAAGCGAACGAGATCTCGGACGCAGCCACCGTAGGAAAGGCCAAGACTTTCTGCAAATCGTGAATTGAATTTATGCATAACTTACTCCAACAAGATTATTGTTTTGAGTCAACCGGATCAAAGGTTAACTGAATTGTTTTGGGCGGTTTCCCGTTATCGGGAACGGGGAACGGGTCGCACCTGCGAATGGCAGACTCAACGGCTCGATCATAAGTCAGCAATCCACTGGCTTTTAATAATTTCGGCGCTGCCGCTTGCTGTCCGTTTTCTAAAAGCGTCACTTCATAGACGGTTTCATATTGACCACTCTTCATATCGGGCGTGACCGAGAAGAAGAGATTGCGACGCACGCAGGCGACAATACGAGAATTGTAAACGGCCGATTGAGCTCCGCCCATGGAGGCAGAAACGCCCGCAGCATTGTTTTGCGACGTTTGTTGTAAACGTTGCATTTCTTGCTGTTGCATTTGCTGAGCTAAGCGCTTGGCTTGCTCTCTTCGGCGTTGCTCTTGGCGCTTTTTCTCTTCGGCTTTACGCTTTTCTTCTTCGAGGCGCTTTTTCTCTTCGAGCTTCTTTTGCTCCTCAAGTTTCTTTTGCTCTTCAAGTTTCTTTTGCTCTTCAAGCTTTCTCTGTTCCTCGAGTCGCTTTTCTTCCTCTAAGCGTTTTTGTTCTTCGAGTTTTTTCTTTTCTTCGTTTTGTTGACGAATCACATCTTCAGAGGGTTCTGATGGTGCTTGCTCTTGAGGTTTGGGCGGCTCCGGAGGAGGTGCGGGTTCGGGTTCGGGTTCCGGTTCCGGCTCGGGCTCAGGCTTTGGCTGTTCAACTTCTTGTGGTTTTTCTACCTTGACCGGTTCTACCGGTGTTGAGGCAATTTGAGCCGGGGCCCACAATTCGGCATAAACCACTTCATCGCTGACGCGATTCCATTGAAAGACAAGGAACAAACCAACAAACAATAAGGCGTGAACTGAAACGGCCAGCACAAAAGAGACCCCCCATTGCTCATTGTCTTGAGAGTTCTTTTTATGCGGCTTCATGCTTTGAGATTCTTTTTTTTCATGAGCCAAAGGTTTTTGGTTGTCACTCACGATTTATCTCTCGACTTTTAATGACAAACCGACACGACTGATGTCGGCTGCTTGCAGTTGCTTCATGACATTGACGACTTGTTCGTATTGAACAACTTTATCGGCGGCAATGACAACGGGAACCTCTTTGTTACCGGCTTGAGCCGTTTTAACCGCAGAGATGAGTCCCGGCATATCCACGGCAAGGAGATCCTTGCCCTTTCGTATACTCATGGCACCGGTCGGATGAACAACAACTTCAATAATTGTATCGGGTGCTTTTTCAGCTTTTTTAACGCTCGGTAAATTCACCAGCGAAGGATTAACAAAGGGGGCAGAGACCATCAAGATCACCACCAGCACCAACATCACGTCAATGTAGGGCACGACGTTAATTTCGGCCAACATTCGACGGGAAGACTTACGAGCAGAACGAAGTCCTTCCATGATTTAGCCTCTTTGGCGTTGAAGAATGTTTTGGAACTCTTCGGCAAAACTTTCGTAGCGGTTTGCCAAGCGTTCAACGTCGCTGGCAAATCGGTTATAGGCAGCCACAGCAGGAATAGCAGCAAACAAACCAATAGCCGTTGCGACCAAGGCTTCAGCAATACCGGGGGCTACAGTTGACAATGATGCATTATCAAGTGCAGATAAACCCGTAAAGGCATTCATGATCCCCCAAACCGTACCGAATAAGCCAACGTACGGGGAAACAGAGCCAATGGAGGCCAACGTCGTCAAGCCGCTTTCCAAACTATCCATTTCACGTTGATAGGTGGCTCGCATAGCACGGCGAACACCACCTAAAGCTTCAGCAGAGTCGTGTTGGGAGAGCTTCAAGTATTCCGTCATACCAGAGGCAAAAATGCGTTCTTGTGTGCCGGAACGTTCACGTTGATTTTGAGCGTGTTCGTAGAGCTTCGTTAACTCGGAACCGCTCCAGAAACGACTTTCAAATTCTTCGCTCAATCGACTGGCTTTGCGCAATTGAATGAATTTTTGAAAAATACGAGTCCAGCTAATCAAAGACAAAATAATCAAAATGGCCAAAACGGCTTGCACCACGACACTGGCGTGGGTGAGCAAAGACAAGATGGACATATCTGCGCTAGCGTTCATTTTTTAATCCTTTACAGGGAGCTAATCGGCAATATCAAAAGTAGAAAATTCCCTATCTTACCGATTTTTCTCTTTTTTTTCGTGTTAATCCGTTTCTTGTGTAAGAGCGGTGTTAATTTGGTTAAACATTTCGTCAGGAATGGGGATGGGCATTCCCGTTTTCGGAGAAATACAGGCAACATCCACTTCACCGTGTGCCAATAGCGTTTCATCTCTAAGGGCTTTTTGTTCAATGGTGAAGCTTGCGCGACGAATGCGTTTAATTTTTGCGGTAACAACAATCGTGTCATCGAGCCGAGCAGGGCGTTTATAGCGGATGGATAAGCCCGAGACCACAAATGCACAGACCCCATCTTCCGTTAACTGTTGCTGATTCCAACCTAGGGCCCTCAAAAATTCTGTACGGGTACGTTCGAAAAACTTCAGGTAATTCGAGTGGTAGACAATACCGCCAGCATCGGTATCTTCGTAATAAATTCGAATGGGCCAAGTAAATTCGTTTTGCATCATTTCTTAAAAAAGAGAAGCCGTTTCTTTTAAGCCACGAGGGTCATAGCCGAAGTGTTCGTAGGCCGACAAAGTTGCCATACGGCCTCGAGGCGTTCTTTGAAGATGACCTTGTTGAATTAAATAAGGCTCAACCACGTCTTCGAGTGTTTCTCGATCTTCGCCTACGGCGGCTGCCAAATTATCAATACCAACGGGCCCCCCATTGAATTTTTCGATAATAGCAAGCAAGAATTTGCGGTCAATTAAATCAAAACCCAACGGATCAACATCCAACATTTCAAGGGCTTTATCGGCCACATCACGAGTAATTACACCGTTGTACTTTACTTGAGCGTAGTCACGAACGCGTCTTAAGAGACGGTTGGCAATACGAGGCGTGCCACGGCTGCGACGGGCAATTTCAAAAGCGCCTTGTTCATCCATCGAGACGTTGAGCAATCGTGCGCTTCGTTTGACGATTTTTGCCAAATCTTCGTTTGAATAAAACTGTAATTGCGAGACGATCCCGAAACGGGCTCGTAACGGATTGGTCAGCATCCCTGCTCGAGTCGTAGCACCAATCAATGTAAAGGGTTTTAAATCAAGTTTAATCGAGCGAGCTGCGGGACCTTCTCCGATCATAATGTCGATTTGGAAGTCTTCGAGAGCCGGGTACAAAATTTCTTCAACAACGGGAGATAAACGATGAATTTCATCAATGAATAACACGTCGTTTTCTTGCAAATTCGTCAAAATGGCAGCTAAATCACCAGGGCGCTCTAAAACGGGGCCGGAGGTTTGACGCAAATTGACGCCCATTTCGTTGGCCACAATATGAGCAAGTGTCGTCTTGCCTAACCCGGGAGGGCCAAACACCAATAAATGATCAAGGGCTTCACCACGGGCTTTGGCGGCTTCAATGAAAACGGATAATTGTTCACAGGCCTTGGGCTGACCGACATAATCAGCCAGACGCGTGGGGCGCAAGGCACGATCAATGTTTTCTTCGTTGGCTGAGAAGGATTCAGCAGCCACAATGCGTTCAATATTGTCGCTCACTTTTACTTCACCATTTGTTGAAGGGCCATACGAATGCCATCAGAGACAGAAACGTCCGCAGGAAGTTTCTTAACAACGGCACGAGCCTCACGATCGCTGTAGCCAAGACCGATCAATGCGTTGATAATGTCGGTCGATGTGGAACTGACAGTGACGGCACTGCTACCAGCTAAGGCACCCGTGAGTTTGTCTTTAAGTTCTAATAACAAACGCTCAGCTGTCTTTTTCCCAATACCGGGTACTTTGGTCAAAATACCTGCTTCTTGAAGCGCCACGGCGTTAACCAAATCCGCTACGGACATACCCGATAAAATCGAAAGTGCAGTACGAGCGCCGATGCCGGAAACTTTCAACAAAAGTCGGAACGTATCACGTTCTTCCGCAGTCAAAAAACCATAGAGCAATTGAGCGTCTTCACGCACAACAAAATGCGTCAAAAGCGTTACCTCATGACCGACGGCAGGAAGGTTATAAAACGTTGACATGGGGACATCGATTTCGTAGCCCACACCGTTAACATCCACCATGATGTGCGGTGGATTGCTTTCAATTAATTTACCTTGAATACGTCCGATCATTTTGTTTTGTTCCTTATTGCCATTTCCCAAGCATCACGATTTTTAGACGTTTTACGACGTCTGGCATGACCTGCGGAAGTTTTTGGGGCATCCATGCTTTGAATCATTCTGAAGGATTGTGCGGCACAAACTGCACAAGCTAGAGCATCAGCGGCGTCAGCTTGGATATTTTCAGGAACCCCCAACATGTGCGACATCATACTTTGCACTTGCGCTTTATTGGCTCGGCCCGTGCCCACTGCCGCTTGCTTAATTTCCGTTGGAGTGAACTCATAAACGGAGAGTTTGGCAGAAGCTAATGCCGTAATCGCAGCTCCTCGAGCTTGCCCCAACAAAAGCGTGGAGTGAGGGTTGATATTGCCG
>CABSHY010000068.1 GCA_902477615.1 uncultured Sutterella sp. | reverse complement strand
CGAGGGTCGCGGGTTCGAGTCCCGTCCACTCCGCCAACTTCTTCAAAATGCGAAGCGAAGGATTTTGTCCTTTCGCTTTTTTTGTTTCCAATCTTTGCGTTTAGGTAAGTTCCTAGCGCATTTTCCTCCCGAATATCACCTCTCCTTGCTATCATTAAAGCTTTGCACCACATTGGTTGCACTTCGATAGTTTTGAAAGGATCTTCGCAAAAATGCTTCAGGCTTTTCGCACGCACAAGCGATGGATGATGTTCATAGCCATGATTTTCATCATTCCGTCCTTCGTTGTTACGGGTATCTACAGTTATAACCGCATGTCCGATTCCGAAAATGATATTGCCAAGGTTGGCGATACTACGATTACGGTTGCGGACTTCAATAATGCCAAGCGCACGTATTTAGATAACTTGCGCCGTCAAATGGGCAACAACTTCAATGCCAATATGTTGGATACGCAAGAAGCCAAAGTGTCCATTTTGGCCGGTTTGATTACCGATCGCGTTTTGTCTTTGGAAATGGCTCAAAGCTACATTAACGTGAGCGAAGCCGATGCCGTGAATTTGATTAAGACGGCCCCTGCTTTCCAACGCAATGGCGCTTTCAGTCAAGAAGCCTATAAGCAATTCTTAAATGCCACGGGTAAGAGCGATGAATATTTCGTTTATGAATTGCGTCGTGACTTGGCTCGTGAAATTCTTTTGAATTCCGTTGCCGCAACGACGTTGGGTTCTGAAACGGTCGCAACACGTATTCATGACCTCTTGTCTGAAGAGCGTGGTATTCGTACCTACAGTATTAAGCCCGATACCTTTGCTAAAAAGGTTCAAGTCTCTGAAGACGAAATGAAAGCCTATTACGAAAAGAACAAGGCTTTGTTTGATATCGAATACGTTGTCTTATCTCCCGAAAACTATAAGGACATCAAGGCAAGCGATGAAGACGCCAAGACCTTCTACGAACAAAACTTGCAGCGCTTCTCTACGCCTGAGCAACGTCGTGCCTCTCACATCTTGATCGTTGCTCAAGGCGATAAGACTGATGACGCTAAGAAAAAGGCCGATGACCTTTACGCTCAATTAAAGGCTGATCCGAAGAAGTTTGCGCAATTGGCAAAGGCCAATTCTCAAGATCCGGGTAGTGCCCGCAACGGTGGTGACTTGGGCTTTTTCCAAAAGGGCATGATGGTGCCTGAGTTTGAAAAGGCAGTCTTCACGGCTAAGAAGGGTGACCTTGTGGCTCCCGTCAAGACCGACTTTGGCTATCACATCATCATGGTGACGGATGTTAAACCCGCCGCAGCTAAGCCGCTATGCAAATGTTTGCCGAAGACGCTGAAAACTTCTCTAACATGGTCTATGAGCAAAGCGAATCTTTGCAACCGGTGGTTGAAAAGTTCAACTTGAAGCTTCAAACGGCTCAAAACATCACGCGTACGCATAACGACGATGTGATCACGGCTCATGTGGTCGAAGGTCTCTACAGCTTTGACGTTTTGGACGATAAGCGCAATACCAACGCCATTGAAATCGCTCCGAACACGCTCTTGGCTGCTCGTGTTGTTAGGCATCACCCGAAGACCACGGAAACGTATGAAGCCGTCAAGGGTAACATCAAGACCGCTTTGACCAAGCAAAAGATGGCTGAAATGGCCAAGGTTGAAGGTGAGAAGGTTTTGGCTCAACTTCAAAAGGGTGAAAAGAGCACGGCTAAATTCGGTAAGAAGATCACGATTTCTCGTGAAAAGCCGGAAAACATGACCTTTGATGTCATTAACGCTGCTTTGCGTCCTGTCGCACAATCTTTGCCGGTCTACACGGGCTTGCAAACGGTTGACGGCAGCTACATGATCATCAATGTGTTGGACAACAAGGTTACGCCCGTGGCACCTGAAGAGCTCACGATGCGTAAGGCCGAACTTGCTCAAATCTACAGCCGTCCTGAACAAGTTGCTTTCCTTGCCGCTTTGGAAGAAAAGTTTGGTGTGGAAATCTTAAAGGATGAGTACAAGGCTGACTATAAGCCTGCTGAAGACCAAGAATAAAGTCTTTAAAGGCTAACTACGAAAAACCGGTGAGAAAAACTTTCCACCGGTTTTTTCATAGGTATTGAAGAAAAAAATAACCCGAATTCGTTATTTGAATTCGGGTTATGGATTTAACACGGTATTGAATTAATGTTCGCTACCCATCGTGCGAGCAATGGCTTCACCCGGGCCGTCTTCATCCAAGACGAATTCGCTTTCGTCATAGGGGTCGATCAAGTCATCGGGATTGCCACCCCAACGCAAGATTTCCAAGGCGCGAGCGGAGCGATCGATGATGTCGGTGGCCACAATGCCCGTGTTACGTGCACGAACGGATTCTCCGTGCAACCACACAGCAGCCAAGGTGGCGCTTACCAAGTCAAATTGTTGAGCAAACAAGGAGCCCAACATACCGGCCAAAACGTCACCGGAGCCGGCTGTGGCCAAGCAGGCGTTACCGGTCGGGTTAATCCAGCTGCGGGAGCTGCGCAACGTCACCACCGTGCCCGTGCCCTTTAAGACTACGATAGCACCGGTTTGGATGGACAATTCGCGAGCGCTCGTGACGCGGTCAGCTTGGATTTCCTTCACGTCACGCTTGAGCATACGAGCGGCTTCGCCCGGGTGGGGCGTTAACACCGTGTGAGCCTTACGGGCTAACACGCGGTCTTCCAAAGCTTGGTCTTGGCTGATTAAGGTCAAGGCATCAGCATCAATGATCAAAGGCTTATTCGTAGCAACTGCTTCTTCCAAGCGCTTCTTAGCCTTTTCATCAAAGCCCATACCGCAACCGATCACGATGGCATCGGCCGTGGAAAGGTCAACGGGTTCATCCGTGACCATCAATTCGGGTTGAACCGGGTCAAAACATCAATTCAACCGTTACGGAACCGGCACCCATGCGAAGAGCGGCACGAGCAGCAAGCATTGCGGCGCCCACTTTACCCTTAGCACCGCCGATTACAACGCAGTGACCGTACGTGCCCTTGTGGGAGTTGTACTTACGCAATTCAAGAACGTGCTTGAAGTCGTCCGTATCGATCAAACTTAAGTTGGAAAGGGGGACGGAGAGGTCAAGTTCGGAAAGCGTTACCATGCCACTTGCGTCCTTGCCTTCATTCATGAAGCAACCGGCTTTGGCACAGATGAGGTTTAACGTCATGTCGGCAATGCAACCCTTGATGCCGCCGACCCACGTGCCTTTTTCAGCATCCAAACCACTCGGGACATCGATGGACATGTGCAAGGCTTGACGTTCGTTAAACCAAAGAGCAGCATCGATGAAGTCGCCCGAAATGGCCTTTTTGATACCGGTACCAAACATGGCGTCGACCACCACGTCAGCCTTCGGAGCCATGTAGGGGTCTTCGATGACGATACCGTCTTTTTCCAACCACTTGTTGTAGGCGCGTAAGGCATCGGCGGTTTTGGGCTTGGTGCAACCGACTAAGACGCAAGTGACGTTGTGACCACGACTCTTTAAATGCAGGGCTGCGGTAAAACCATCACCGCCGTTATTGCCCGGACCGCAAAGAATCACAATGGTGCTGGCAGCGTCGCACTGGTCATCAATCCAGTTGGCGGCGACAAAACCCGCACGATCCATCAAAGTACCTTCAGGGAGAATGCCGGATTGGCGTTCTTCAAGTTCGGCGAGCTCTTCCAATGTCAAAAGAGTGGTTGACATGCTTTTACTGCTCCAATCTAAGAAAAATCAAAATCAATCCATTCATTTTAAAGGAGAGAAAGAAAAAGAGGCATTTTTCTATCTAGAAATTTCGCATTTGTTTGATTTCGTTCGGCGATGTCATGGACTAATTATCTCAATGCGTTCTTAGCATTTCGTGGATGATTCGCGCACATTCTGTCCTTTGGTTCGGAGATTCCGTGGAAACCCTAATAGTAATTGTGGGGGGGGGGCAAAAAGCCATAATTTCAATGGAATCTGTCACGAAAATAATCACTTAGATGGCAAATTTCAAAAAATCAAAGAGCTTCAAAACAAGGGTTTTGAAGAGGACGAATTACAAGGAGTTTGTAATATGACAAATTTCAAGAAAAATGCGATTACAACGGCTGTTATGGCCTTTTGTGCATTGGGTTCATCTCATGCTGCAGATTGGGCTGATGGTGATCTTACTGTGACTGAGAACAAAGAGTATGGAAAGATCACAATGGAGAGTTCTCAGTTAACGAATTCAGGCGAGTTGGTTGCAGATAATATCTCTGTTAATGGTGGTGGATTTTCTAATACGGGTAAGGTAACGGCAAATAGTATTGACATTAGAGCAAATACGAGCGGAACGGGTAAGTCATTAAAGTTGAAAGGAGACATTATTGCTAAAGATTCGTTTATATATCGTGGTGCGGGCCACAATCAGTATGGCACTCTTTTAGAGGCGAAATTAACAACACAGCATTTCATAATTGACAGTCACGATGCTCTAGAAGGGCAAGTTGGGTTACATATAGAGTCAAATGAAGTCTTAGCTAACGTTGGAAAGATATCGGTCATTGGTGCTGTAAGTAAAACTGGTTTAGGAATTGGTACGACTAGGAATGAAGGGACGGAAGATATAAAAATTAATGCACCAATCTATCTTGATGGAACAGATGGTGATGCGCGAATTGAGGTTTATAAGGGTTGGGTATTGGACGCAGGACATGTGACTGCAATAGGTCAAGGTAAGTCTAAATTGCAAGCCAATGCAGGCAGTGTGGTAAAGGTTGACACTGTTGAGGTAGCTGAAAATGGAAAATTAACTCTTCAATCTTCGAACGGTGAATATGAGGATGAAAGTAAATTTATAGTAGATAGTATTGTTGTTAATGATGGAGCCTCGTTAGTCGCCAAGGCTGGTGGCACGTGGATAAAACCTCAGGTAATAATAAACTCAGAAGGGAGTGCACTTAATGTAACAATGGGGACCGACTCTAAGGTTGATTTTGGTGGTACAGATTTCGATGCCGATAAGCCAGCCGCGGACAGCCCTAAAGGTGAGAGTATTAAGATTACTGCTCAGTCTATAGCTATCACCGTTGATACAGTCAATCCAGAATCAGCATCATTTATTTTGCCTAATGTTGAAGGAAATGTAACAGCTAAACCAGAAAATATTACCGTTACAGCGACAGGGGTTGCTAATACAGGTAATTCACAAGCAGACTTAGCTAAATTGGTTGATGTTGTTACGTATAGTTCTCGTGTGGGTGATACGGGAGAGTTGGATACTAAAGCTGCCAGTGGTATTCAAATTACCCAAGAAGCAAATGACATTTTTGATGGTTCTTCGGCAACGGTAACAACCAATGAGAGAGGTGAGGCGGTTGTGGATGGGGCAACCATTAAAATTACTGAAAATTCTCAAGTCTATGGTATAGCTGAAATGGCGGCAGTGGGGCTTTCCATTTGGCGCAATGAAATCAATGACATGAATAAGCGATTAGGAGAACTTAGAGATAGTTCTTCAGATGCTAATGGCGTTTGGGCTCGTGTCTATAATGGTAAGGCTGAATATGGTGCTTTAAGTGTTACAAATGAATATACAGCCCTGCAATTTGGTTATGACCGTCAAGTTAAACCGGGCTTCTGGTTAGGCGGCGCTTTCTCCTATACGGACGGAGATAACGACTTTACAAAGGGCGGTGGAGAAAGTTCAATTTTCGCTTTCACAGGTTATGGTTCGTGGTTAGCTGAGAATGGTATGTTCTTGGACGTTACCGGTAAAGTTGGTCGGATTGAAAATGAATTTGACATTGCAACCACTTCTGACTTGTCTTCCGGCTCATATGACACGAATACATTCTCAGTTTCAGCTGAAGCGGGATGGCGCTTCTATCCTATGCATGGAAATCTCTTTGTTGAACCGCAAGTTGAAATGATGTGGGGGCGTGTGAACAGTGCGGATTACACGACATCTACCGGTGTTGATGTTAACCAATCCTCTGCAGAAGTTCTCATTGGTCGAGCTGGCTTTGTACTTGGTCTCAAATGCCCTGAAGATCGAGGAAATGCCTATATTCGTGCATCGGTTTTGCACGATTGGAAAGGAGAGGCGGATTTCTCATACTCTAAGGATGGTCAGGGACGTAAACTGTCTGAGGACCTTGGTGGAACTTGGTATGAATATGGTATTGGTGCCAACTACAACGCAACTAAGAACGTTCACGTTTATGCTGATGTAGAGGCAGCTAATGGTGGCGAAGTCGATACCGATTATCGAGTCAATCTTGGCGTTCGTTATAGTTTCTAGTTATCAATAAAAAGTATTACTCCCTGTTAGTTGAGATTAACAGGGAGTATTTTTTATTTACAAAGTAAAGAAAACGCCCCATCTTTTGATTGATGGAGCGTTATTTTCAGGCAACTGAAGATTACTTCGTAGCGGGTTCCCACTTGCAGCGAACCGGAGAGACGATTTCGCCCGTCTTTTTCATTTCTGCCATGGCCTTATCAACGACTTTGCGATCCAAACCGCTCAATTCGGCAATCTTACCGGCATTTAACGGTTCACCGGCTTTGCGCATGGCCTCTAACACGAGTTCTTTTTCTTGCATGATTTTCTCCTCATTTTTGAAATATCTACGGTCATTGTAGAGAAGCGACGAAGAAAATATGGCGCTTGAAATGTAACGAAGCATCAACGTCTATGCCATCAATAGATTTTGAACATTGGTTCAAGTCAAAGTCGTTGTCAAAAAACATACCTCAAAGGCGATAAAAATTAGGGAAAAAACTATAATTAATAGGTTAAGTATTTTTGTTTTTTGTTTTACCAACGCCTTTTTAGGCAATTTTTCAGGAATCTTCCGTCATGTCTCACACCGGATCGATGTTTTCCTTGAAGGCCTCCAGCGCCTTGTCGGACTTTCGTGCCGCTCGTCTCTTGAAGACGATTCAAGCGATTGCCCC
>CABSHY010000067.1 GCA_902477615.1 uncultured Sutterella sp. | reverse complement strand
CGTTTCACGCGTATCGGAACCGATACGCGTGAAACGCCCCCGTCATTGGAGCGCTTGCAAGCGTTGCCAGCTTTTACCTTTAAGTGCCTGTCTGACGCTCAAGCTTCGTTAAACGACGTTGAATTCGTGGTAATCTCACCGGGAATTTCCCCCTATTACTCTGAAGTCGCACCGATCATTTCTAAGGTTCAATCGATGCAATTGCCTTGGTTTGGCGAGATCGAATTATTTGCTCGTGAATTAGAGCATCTTAAAAATGAACGCCAATATGAACCGATTGTTTTAGCGATTACCGGTACGAACGGGAAAACAACGACAACGGTTTTAACGACCAAAATGGCCGAGGCCAGTGGAAAATTTGCGGTTGCAGCCGGCAATATCGGTCCCAATGCTGTAACGGAATTGGATCGCTACTTGGAAGAAGGGCGATTGCCTGACGTTTGGGTGTTGGAACTTTCAAGCTTTCAATTAGAGTCAACGCATACATTGATCCCGACGGCTGCAGCCTTGTTAAATATCACTCAAGACCACTTGGATTGGCACGGTTCGATGCAAGCCTATATGGACGCCAAGGCCCATATTTTTCAATCCGAAAAGACGGTGCGAGTTCTCAATCGTGATGATGCCAGTGTGATGCAGTACGCTAGCGCCCCTCGCGTTGCCACTTTCGGTGAATCAGCACCTGAGGGTGAAAATCAATGGGGCTTGGTCAAAGACGACGAGCTATTCTGGTTGGCCTACAACGAAGATGATTCCATTGCGCTTTCTAAGCGCAAGGTGTTGCCGGGCGAGCTTTTACAACGCTTGATGCCCGAAGAAGCATTAAAGATTCGCGGTCGTCACAATACGATGAATGCTCTTGCGGCGCTCGCTTTAATTCATGCAGCCAACTTGCCTTTAGCCGATGCCATTCGTGCGCTTTCCAATTACACGGGTGAAGCTCATCGTGTTCAATATGCCTTAACAGTCGATGGCGTGGATTACATCGACGACAGTAAGGGGACCAATGTTGGTGCAACGGTGGCTGCACTGGAAGGTTTGGGCGCCACCGGTAAGAAGATGGTGGTCATTTTGGGCGGTGACGGTAAAGGACAAGATTTTTCACCAATTGCTCAATCGATGGCCCTTCATGCTCGCGGTGCGGTGTTAATCGGTCGCGATGCACCTTTGATTGAAAAAGCTTTGGCAGGTGCAACCTATCCCGTGCAAAAGGCTCAAACATTACCAGAAGCAGTGCAGATGTGTGCTCAGATGGCCAAAACAGGCGACTATGTTTTGTTGTCACCTGCTTGCGCCAGCTGGGACATGTTTAGAGATTACGCACAACGAAGTGAAATTTTTATTGAAAGCGCTCGTGCGCTTCAAAAGAACTGATTTTCGGTCGAATGTTCCAGTTTAAAAACCTTTTTAAAAGTCAAAACACCAAACCTGAACAATGGGGGCAGGGCCGACGCTTTGGTTCCGTCTCCAGTGTTGACTATTCATTGTTGGGAACGATTGCGGCGCTCTTAGTGATTGGCGCCATTATGGTCTATTCGGCCTCCATTTCTTTGGCAGACTCGCCGAAGTATCAAACGAGTGAATACCATTTTATTCTTCGACACTTGATCTACATGAGTGTCGGTATTTTTGCCGGTTGGTGCGTCTTTAATGTGCCCATCGATAAATGGGAGCGCTTGAGTTACCCTCTAGCTGTTTTGGGGATTATTTGTTTATTTTTGGTTTTTGTACCGGGGTTAGGCAAAAGCGTTAACGGTGCAACGCGATGGATTGGTTTTGGTCCGGTCAATTTGCAAGTTTCAGAAGTTGTGAAATTTGTTTCCGTTTTAGTGATTGCAAAATTTGCGATTGAGCGGCAAGCCTATATGCACTCTATTACTCGTGCTCTTTTACCTGTGCTTGCCTATGTCTTTTTCGTAGCGGGTTTATTAGCGATTCAACCCGACTTAGGGGCAACGGTTGTGATCGCAAGCATTGTGGTCGGTATTGTCTTTTTGGCCGGATTGAGCTGGAGAATTATTTTTACACTCGGTGCCTTCCTAGTTGGAACCATTATTACATCTGTGGTGCTATCGCCTTGGCGTACCGCTCGCGTGTTTGCCTATCTCAACCCGTGGGATCCTGAAAATCAAATCGGTAAAGCCTATCAGTTAACGCACTCTTTGATTGCATTCGGTCGTGGTGAAATTTTTGGCGTTGGGTTAGGTGCCAGTGTTGAAAAAATGCACTATTTACCTGAAGCGCATACGGACTTTATTTTGGCCGTGATCGGTGAAGAGTGCGGACTGCTTGGGTTTACTGTTGTCTTAGGCCTTTTTTATTGGCTTGTTCGCAGTGCTTTTGAAATCGGTCGCCAAGCGGTTCGATTGGATATGGTCTATGCTGGATTGGTTGCTCAAGGCGTGGGACTCTGGATTGGGGTACAGGCTTTAATTAACATCGGTGTTGCGATTGGTGTTTTCCCAACCAAAGGGTTAACGTTGCCTTTGGTGAGCTATGGGGGTTCGTCATTGGTCATCACGCTATGTGCGCTGGCGTTATTGATTCGAGTCGATTTTGAAAACCGCTTATTAATGCGCGGGAAACGGAGAAGAGAATGAGTGATCGAAACCATTTGATTATTGCTGCTGCGGGTACAGGCGGTCATGTGATGCCGGGTTTGGCGGTGGCCGAAGAAATGAAAAAGCGCGGTTGGACAGTTTCGTGGATCGGAACTCCCGTGGGAATGGAAGGTCGATTGGTTGGTCAGCGTGGCATTGATTTCGACGCATTAGATTTTACGGGTATGCGTGGCAAAGGCTTGGGTCATGCCATCAAAGGCGCATTCAAGTTGGTGAAATCCTGTTTTAAAGCCAAAGAAATTGTTGACGATCGGGATGGTGACGTGGTTTTTTCCACCGGAGGCTATATTGCCGTGCCTGCCGCTTTTGGTGCTCGAGCCGAAGGCAAACCCTTGGTCATGATGAATTGTGATGCAGGAAGCCTCATGAGCGTACGTGTCGTGATGCCCGTAGCATCTGCCGTTATGTGCGGTTTTGACGGAGAATGTGCTCAAAGGGCCGGCAAAAAAGCCATCGTTTCTGGCAACCCTGTTCGTGAAGAGATTCTTCATTTACCCAAGCCCTCAGAGCGCTATGCCGGTCGCACGGGACGTCAGCACGTATTGGTGTTTGGTGGTTCTTTAGGCGCAAAGGTTCTTAACGATACCGTGCCTCGCGCTTTGGCTTTATTCGATGAAAGTACTCGTCCGACGGTCACCCACCAATGCGGGAAAAATGCAGTAGAAAGTGTTAAAGAAACGTACCGTTCTTTGGGAATTGAAGCTGAAGTTGTCAGTTTTATTGACGATATGGCCAGTGCTTATGAAAAGGCCGATCTTGTTGTTTGTCGAGCCGGTGCTACGACTGTGAGTGAGTTAACCGCAGGTGGCATCCCAGCTATTTTGGTGCCTTTTGTGGTTTCTACGACTCAACACCAATTGGGTAACGCTCAATATTTGCAAGCCCATGATGCGGGCATTTTGCTCGAGCAAAAGCATTTAACAGCCGAGAATTTGTATAACCAGTTGCGGTCTTTGGATAGAGAACGCTTGTTATCAATGGCACAAAATGCTCAAAAATTAGGCCATTTGGATGCGGCCAAAACCGTGGCTGACACCATTGAGCGTTTGGCAAAATTGGGTGACAATTAAATTAAACATAAAAAAGCCCGATCGCTTAAAATTAAAGATTAAGTCTTAATTTTGGAAAAAGTGACAACTCTTTGTGGTTGTCGGGGGTTTTTCATGAAATTCGCAATCAATCGCATTCACTTTGTCGGTATCGGCGGTACTGGGATGAACGGTATTGCCGAAGTCTTTGTGACATTGGGCTATCGTGTAACAGGCTCTGATATGGCAACTAATGTTGCCACTCAACGCCTTGAAAGTTTAGGCGTTTCCATTTTCCACGAACACGATGCTCGTAATGTCCAAGGTGCTGATGTGGTTGTGACGTCTTCTGCCATTAAGGCAGACAATCCTGAAGTGGTTGCTGCGCGTGAAGCCCGAATTCCAGTGGTGCCTCGTGCCCAAATGTTGGCCGAATTGATGCGATTCAGAAGTGGCATTGCGATTGCCGGCGCTCACGGCAAAACTACGACAACGTCTTTGGTGGCAAGTCTTTTAGCCGCTGGTGGTTTGGATCCGACGTTTGTCATCGGTGGTCGATTAAATAGTGCGGGTTCCAACGCTCGATTAGGGGGCGGGGAATTTATTGTGGCAGAGGCCGATGAGTCTGATGCTTCCTTCTTGTGCTTGTCTCCTGTGATTGCTGCGGTAACCAATATTGACGAAGATCATATGGATACCTATGAGCACAAATATGAAAAATTGGAACAGGCCTTTATCGACTTTTTAACGCGTCTGCCTTTTTACGGTAAGGCTGTGCTTTGCTATGACGATGAAAATGTCCGCAAGATGGCACCGCGCGTCAATCGTGAGATTGTGAGCTACGGTTTGTGTGAGGAAGCCGATGTTCGTGCCATTGATGTAAAAGTTGACGGTACGCAAATGACTTTTACGGTGTTGCGCAAGGATCGTGAGCCGTTGCCGGTGCGTTTGAATTTGCCCGGTTTACACAATGTCCGCAATGCCTTGGCTGCTATTGCGATTGCCACAATGGCAGAGGTGAGCGATGAGGCCATTGCTCAAGGTTTGGAAAACTTCAATGGTGTGGGTCGTCGCTTCACTCAATACGGGGAAATCGCGTTACCGCAAGGCGGATCCTTCCGTTTAATTGACGACTACGGTCATCATCCGCATGAAATGCAAGCAACTCTGGAAGCCGTTCGTGGCGCCTACCCCGGCCAACGTATTTTGGTTGCGTTCCAGCCACATCGTTACTCCCGCACGCGTGATTGCTTTGAGGACTTTGTAAAGGTTCTCTCCGGTGTTGACGCTTTGGTGCTTGCCGATGTTTATCCTGCTGGTGAAGCTCCGATTCATGGGGCCGACGGTCGAGCATTAGCCCGTGCCATTCGTTTAATCGGCACAACGGAGTTGGTTTTTGTCGATACGCCCTTGGAAATGGACGATGCCATTATGAAGTTGGCTAAGCCCGGTGACATTGTTGTCACCATGGGGGCAGGTAGTGTTGGTCAAGTGCCTGTGCGATTGAAAGCACAAAACGCATAAAGTTATTTTTGCTAATTGAGGTTAGTTCTTATGTCAAACGAAACGAAAAAAGCGATCGATCCTGCTTCTTTGGGGAAGGTAGTCGTATTGATGGGTGGACGTTCCAGCGAACGTGAAGTCTCCTTGATGAGTGGGAAAGGTGTTTATGACGCTGTAGAAGCCGGTGTCGATGTCACGCGTTTTGATCCGCAAGAACAACCCCTTTCAGAGTTGGAAAAAGGCCAATTTGATCGTGCCATGATTTCTCTTCATGGTCGTTTTGGTGAAGACGGTACGATTCAAGGCGTCTTAGAATACCTTAATCTTCCGTACACCGGCCCTGGCGTTCGTTCTAGCTCAATTGCCATTGATAAAGCAATGACCAAACGCGTTTGGAGTGCTGCTGGTATTCCTGTGCCCAACGGCATGACGGTGACCAAAGACGATGATATGAATTTAGTCATTCAATCGTTGGGTGCCAATTTGGTGGTCAAGCCCGCCCATGAAGGCTCCAGCATCGGTTTGAGTAAGCTTGAAAATGCAACGCCTGAAATGTTGCAAGAAGCCGTTAATAAGGCAAGCAACTTGGATCCGCATGTCTTGGTTGAAGAGCGTATTTACGGTCGTGAATTGACGGTGGCCGTGTTAGGCCCAGGTCAAACGGCTCGTGCTTTGCCGATTATTGAAATTGTGGCTCCGGATGGTGACTACGACTATCAAAACAAGTATTTCACGACGGTCGTTCATTATGAGTGTCCGGCTCAGTTGCCCGAAGAGCAAGCTGCTGAGATTCGTCAAGTGTGCGAACGTGCCTACCGTGTTTTAGGAGGTCGTGGTTGGAGTCGTATTGATGTGATGTTGACCGATGATGGTCGTTTTGTTTTATTGGAAATGAATACTTCTCCGGGCATGACTTCGCACTCTTTGGTTCCGATGGCCGCAAGCAAAGTGGGCATGAGCTATCAAGATTTGGTCTTAGAAGTCCTCAGCCAAGCAACTTTGGATAACAAAGAACGCTAATTCTGCGTTTTATGAAAGTAGTTCTTCGAAAACTCCTTATTGTTGTAGGGATTCTGTTGGTGATTGCCGCAGTTGCGGTCAGCAGTTTCCCTCACTACTTTATTTCGTTTTTTGAAATAAAGAAGGTTGAGTTAGTCGGGGAAACTGATCATATCTCGCCGATGCACTTCAAGCGTTCATTAGGCAATACGGTTGAGGGGAACTTTTTTGATATTGACCTTGAGGCTATCCGAATGGCGGCTTTAGGGGCACCTTGGGTGAAAGAAGCGAGCGTTCATAAAGTTTGGCCCAATCGTATTCGTATTCGTATCAAAGAGCATCGTGCGTTAGCGCTATGGGAAGACGGACGTCTGGTTTCTGTAGAAGGCATTTTATTTGCTGCCAATCCCGATGAAGCGGAAAACTCAACGGATTTACCTGAGTTTTTTGGACCGGCCGATCGGGTTCGAGATGTGACGCGACGCTATAAACGGTTTAGTCAGATGCTCAAGACCGTGATTCCAGAGGCAAAAGTGACGGAATTGAGTGTCTCTGATCGCGATAGTTGGACGCTTGCTATTGCTTCGAAAAAGATTCCACCAACACGTATTGAATTAGGTACAGAGCAAAGCGACTGGACGCTTGAAGACCGTTTTGGTGTTGTCATTGTTCAGTATCCTGAGGTTGTCGCTTTGATGAAGGGAGCGCCCTCAAGTATAGATGCTCGTTATGAGAATGCCTTTTCGGCAACGTTGCCGGAAAATGCTTTAAAGAGACTGCCCTCGAAAGATAATCGCAGACGAGA
>CABSHY010000066.1 GCA_902477615.1 uncultured Sutterella sp. | reverse complement strand
TGGATCATTTGGCTAAGGATAAGTCTCAAATTATTCGATCCCTTAACCGTCAGATCACGAAATTGACAAAGCGTGATCTCACGTTGGCTTTTTATGATGTCACCACCTACGGTTTTGAAAGCCAGGCTCAGAGTGAACTGAAAGATTTTGGATTGAGCAAAGCCAATAAGGTCAATGAAGTTCAAGTTGTATTGGGATTGGTAATGGATGCCAACGGCATCCCTGTTGACTACGACCTTTTACCGGGCAACACGTCGGAATTTGGCACGATGATTCCGATTATTGAACGCGTTAAGAAGACCTACAAAATTGAAAAATTGACGGTTGTAGCCGACCGTGGACTTAACTCTTCAGAGAATCTCTCCAAGCTTAAAGAGCTGGGTTGTGATTTTGTCATTGCACAAAAGATTAGGAATTGCAGTGAAGAAATTCAGCGTGAGATTCTTGATGAAAGTAATTGGGCGCAAACAATCTATGATGAACAAACCGGAGAGCTGTTCTGTCGTTACAAGCATCTGTCGGTTCCTCGCGAACTCAAAGAAACTCGGATAAGTGCCAAAACGGGAAAGAAGTACAACACGTCAAAGGTCATTGACACGATTGATACTCAGTGGGTTGTTTCCTATTCTCCCAAGCGGGCACACAAAGACAATGCCGAGACGGATCGTATGGTAAAAAAAGCACAAAAAGCCATCGAAAACAAACAGTCGTTAGTCAGTAGCCGAGGTTACCGTGCACTGCTGAAACTTCCCCAAGGGACAACGGGGATGGTTTTAGATAATTCGAAGATAGCTGAGAGACGAAAGTGGGCGGGTTACTACGCTGTCTGTACGAATTTACCCGTCGATGATCATCAAAAAATTATGACGATGTACCGTCAACTGTGGCAAATCGAAGACTGCTTCCGCACAAGTAAGACATGGTTAGAAACGCGTCCTTGTTTTGTGTGGAATGATGAACACATCCAAGGGCATTTTGTGAGTTGTTATTTGGCGTTGACAATTGAGCGACTAATGAAATGGATGGGAAAAACAGCGGGGTTGGAGTTGAGTTCTGAGGAGATGCTTTATGCGTTGCGCACGGCAAGTGTGCTACCAACAAGTAACGCAGCCCGTAGCGTGGTGGTCTATCAAAAAGTCGATGCTAACGAGAACTTTGATGACATTTGTGAAGCGTTTGGTCTGAAAAAACTTCACCGCTACGAATCTCGAGGAGGCTTGTTGAAAGCCTTGAAGCTGAAATCTATCCAAATGCAGTAGAAGTGCACATATACAGAACCGTTTCTATTTCAGAAAACAGAAAAGGCCGAGAATACCTGAAAATAAAGGCTTTGAGAGAAATTTCTTGCTTTTAAACTATCAAACTCGGGAGATTGTGCGGTTCGAGTATCTTTTCCAAGCTGACCATCAGCTTACGTTCTCCATTTGTATATCGATTTGACCACTACTCCTGACATTGGGTTTCTCTTGCGTTCCGTTTCCGATCTGCCCGTATCAGGTTTCCTTTGTTTTCGGTAGTACTTTTGGTTTTATCGTAACGTCCTCACGTTGAACGCGGTTAGGTTAGGCCCTTCGCTCAGTACTCCTTGAGCTACTATGGCTTATGCTGACTCCTGTTCCCTTCGTTGTTACTACAGTCTGACGACTGCGGGACAGGCCTCCACGAGTAAGCACGCTGTCTTTCTCCCCATGTAGGAACCTCATTTACCCCGCCAGTTTCCGGATAGGTATTGGACTTCATGTTCAAATGCACACTCATCCACTGGTATGGCCTTATATGAGGTTTCTGTGCGTTACCTCAGGGTTTTGCCGCCGACTTCCTTCACCCTACACCTCACGATGCATGGCTTGTCTTAAGCTAGGTCTTGGCCCTATCAGCCCGACCACGGGACTTTCACCCGCTAGAACAGCGCACATGTCGTGCGCACTAAAGAAAGGCCCGCAAATGCAGGCCTTTGTGTTATCTGACAAACCGATTAAAGCGTATCGGCAATCTTTTGCGCTAACGTTTGAGCCAATGCCTTATCATCGGCTTCCACCATAATGCGCAACAAGGGTTCCGTGCCTGACGGGCGAATCAAAACGCGACCACGTCCCGTCAATTTATCCTCAGCTTCCTTAACCGCATCAATCATCGGTTGATGAGCCTTCCAATCAAAGCCCTTTTCAATACGTTTATTGATCAACACTTGCGGCATCAAAGTAATGTCAGCAGTCAATTCTGCCAAGGATTTGTTTTGACGACGCATGGCAGCCAACACTTGAAGGCTGCTCACAATACCGTCGCCCGTCGTTTGGCAATCCAAGACCAACAAGTGACCGGAACTTTCACCGCCGAAAATCCAACCTTCTCGAGCCTTTAATTGTTCCAACACATAGCGGTCACCGACCTTTGCGCGAACAAACTCCACACCCAATTCAGCAAAGCGCTTTTCAAGGGCGTAGTTCGTCATTAAGGTGCCCACGGCGCCCTTGACGTCTTCACGCAACATACGGTCTCGCACCATCACGTAAAGGAGTTCATCACCGTTATAGACGTGACCATGAGCGTCGGCCATGATCAAACGGTCGGCGTCACCATCTAAGGCAATACCGACATCGCAACCGTGCTCAAAAACCTTCTTGGAGAGGTTTTCCGTATGCGTGGCACCCACGCCGTCATTGATGTTAAAACCATCGGGATGTTCACCCACGGTAAAGACATCGGCACCCAACTCGTGATAGACGGCAGGCGCCACATGATAAGCCGCACCATTGGCGCAATCGACCAAAATACGTAAACCTTTTAAGTCCACATTGTTATCAATCGTGGATTTACAGAATTCAATGTAGCGACCGGCAGCATCTTCCAAGCGCCAAGCCTTACCCAAATCCTTACTTTCAACGCAAGAAAAGCCTTTATCCAACTCTTCTTCGATTTCTAATTCCACTTCATCGGGGAATTTTGTACCGGATTCGCTAAAAAACTTAATACCGTTGTCGTGATAGGGATTGTGACTGGCACTGATAACGACACCGGCATCGGCGCGCTGCGCACGCGTTAAATAAGCAATGGCAGGCGTGGGGATCGGTCCGCACAAAACAACGTCAACGCCGGAGCTCGAGAAGCCAGCTTGCAAGGCGGCTTCTAACATGTAACCCGAAACACGTGTGTCTTTACCAATGACGACGCGTACACGGCGATGACCTTGCATGTGGCGTTTCAAAACGCGACCGGCTGCCTGACCCAACTTCATGACAAAATCAGGCGTAATGGGAAACTCGCCCACAAGACCGCGAACACCGTCGGTACCGAAATATTTACGACTCATAAGAATTCACCTTGATCGTTATTTTGCGTTAATCGTACTATGCCAAATTGTAAACGCATCTTTGGTGGCTGCAACATCATGCACTCGAATAATTTGTGCGCCACCCTGTGCGGCAAGCAACGCTCCCGTCACCGAAGCTACCATTCGATCCTTTGTTTCTCGTCCCGTCACAGCACCCAAACTCGATTTACGAGACAAGCCCACTAAGTGAGGATAAGGCAAGCGGACAAAATGATCGGTGTTGGCTAAAAGTTTAAAGTTTTGTTCAACGGTCTTCCCAAACCCAAAACCATAGTCCAAACAAATACGACTGCGGTCAATCCCCGCCTTTTCACACACTTGGGCTCGCTCTAATAAAAACGCTTCCACTTCAGCAATCAAGTCATCATAGTGAGGCGCCACTTGCATTGTTCGGGGTTGCCCCTGCATGTGCATCAAACACACACCTACGTTCGATTCTGCTACCGCTTCTAAAGCCCCCGGCTCTCGTAGAGCACGAATGTCATTAATGATGTGAACACCGGCCTTAATCGCTTCTCGCATTACGCGGGCTTTACTCGTATCCACGGAGATGATGTAGCCCTTTTCAACCAAGGCCTTGACCACTGGCACCACTCGACGGATTTCCTCGTCTTCTGCAACGTCTGCAGCCCCCGGTCGCGTTGATTCGCCACCGATATCGATAATGTCAGCCCCCTCTTCAATCATTTTGTCTGCGTGCGCAATGGCGGCAGCAAAACCGTCATGCTCGCCGCCATCGGAAAAAGAGTCAGGCGTTACGTTCAAAATCCCCATAATGAGAGGGCGAGATAAATCTAAAACCCTGTCACCACACTGCCATTTCATAGAAAAACCTCTGAGATAAAAACAATGACTCCATTGTACCGAGAGCGCATTTTGTGCGTTTTCAAAAAAATACTCCGTTACACACCTTTTCTTTTCAAATCAAAGCCTAAGTGATACCTTTAAAAAATTGAAAGAAATTTTGAATAACGGGATTTGCAATTTCTTAAAAAAGTCTGCATAATGACGACTCGCGCTTTTGACGGGGCGTAGCGCAGTCCGGTAGCGCGTCTGCTTTGGGAGCAGAATGTCGGGGGTTCGAATCCCTTCGCCCCGACCATAGCCCTGAAAGATTCAAACCGCCCGTAGCTCAGTTGGATAGAGCATCGGCCTTCTAAGCCGAGGGTCACAGGTTCGAATCCTGTCGGGCGGGCCAAAAAATTTAGTGGTGGGAATAGCTCAGTTGGTAGAGTCCCGGATTGTGATTCCGGTTGTCGTGGGTTCGAGTCCCATTTCCCACCCCACTAACTTTTTAAGCGCAAAAATTGCTCGTAACCTTTTTGGGGTTGACGAGCATTTTTTTACCCAAATTTTCTTCTGGCAGTGCCACATAACAAAAATCCGACCCCAAATTTCTTCGGGATCGGACTTCTCAAAATCAAATCATCTTAATTTTGTTGATGGCTACGCAAAGCCTTGATACGATCTTCAATCGGCGGGTGCGTGGCTAACAAAGAACCCATACCACCGCTGATACCAAAGCCCTTAACGTTGCCAGGCAATTCCGTCGGCGCTTGACCGCCTAAGCGAGCCAAGGCGTTGATCATCGGAGCGGGTGAACCCAATGCATCCGCGGCTCCCGCATCAGCACGATATTCACGATAGCGAGAGAAAGCGGCCACCAACATCGAGCCCAAGAGACCCAAGACGATGTCTAAAACCAAACTCGTGATGTAGTAACCGGCGCCCGGTGCATCGTCTTCATTGCGCAAAATCACGCGATCGACAAAGTTACCGATGATACGGGACAAGAACACCACAAACGTGTTAATCACCCCTTGCATCAAGGTCATCGTCACCATGTCGCCATTGGCAACGTGACTCATTTCGTGGCCCAACACGGCTTCGACTTCTTCTTTATTCATGGAAGCCAACAAACCGTCAGAAACGGCCACCAGGGAGTTATTCTTGCTCGGGCCCGTTGCAAAAGCGTTGGGCTCACCGTGATAGATACCCACTTCAGGCATCGCCACACCTTTGATTTGAGCCAACTTCGAAACCGTTTGCACCAACCAGCGTTCCACTTCATTGCGCGGATTGTTCACATCAATCATTTGCAAGCCCATGGAGTGCTTGGCCATCGTCTTGCTCATAAACAAGCTGATGATGGAACCGCTAAAGCCCACAATGGCCGCAAAGATGAAGAGTGAAACCAAATTTTGGTTGCCGCCGGCAATCTGCGAGAAGTTCACCCCGAAGAAGAAACTAACGAGGTTTAAGATGATCGACAACATCACCAAAATGGCCAAGTTGGTCAAGATGAATAAGCCAATACGTTTGAACATGAAGTTTCCTTGAATTAACAATAAGTTTTATGACTCGAAGTGTACAAAAAACTTTGACGAATATCGGTCTCAAAACACGTCAAAAATGTAAACAAATTAAAAAGGCTTGTTAGGTCGGTACAAACCCTAACAAGCCAGTATTGCGTTTAGTCTTCAATGCGAGTAGGCGGATATGTCCCCCAACCCGAGCATCCAGGGCAGTGCCACTGAAAACCCTTTGCTCTAAAACCGCACTCGGAGCATTCATAGCGTCCGGGTTGTGATACATAGGGTTTCAAAAGCTGTGCCAGAAGTTGCAACTCCGCATTATCAGGGTGATCCTTTAAGCGCAATTGCGTTAACTTTTCATACGCCCAAAGACTCGGATGGCGCTCAAGCTCTTCTTTTAATAAGCGCATCGCCCCTTCATCACCCTCAGCTTTTTGAACAATATTCAAAGCGATTGACAAGGTTTCTGCTCGCGGCATATCGTTTAATGCACGATGAATCATATTCATGGCTTGATCGTGTTTACCCAACATCTCATAGGCCTGAGCCATATGAGCCATCACGAGAGTCAAGTGTTCAGGAGACACTCTTTCAACCTTTGCCCAATAGGAAAGGGCTTCTTCGGGTTGATTGGTTTGAAGAGAAATGTGTCCCAAAGCAATCAAAGCGCGCACGCAGCGACGATCGATCTTGAGGGCTTCTTCCAACAGGTGCTTGGCATCATCGACTTCTTTACGGCGAAGATGACGATCGGCCAACTCACAATGAAAGTGAGCAATTTCAGAAATGTGATTTTCACCGGCCTCTTTCTCGAGGCGATTGGCCATTTCAATGGCGCTTTCCCACTCGTTTTCCGTGCAATAGATATTAAGTAACGCATGCATGGCATCTAAGTGATACTCAGGCTCTTCAAGCAAACGCTTAAAGCTTGCCTCAGCACGATCGTAAAGACCCGCCTTCAAATAGTCGTTAGCCAATTCAAACAAAGCCAAGGATCTTTCTTGGGCCGGGAGATCGGCACGGTTGAGGAGATGATTGTGGATGCGAATAGCGCGATCAAACTCACCGCGACGACAGAACAAATTGCCCAAAGCATGGTGCAATTCAATCGTTTCGGGGTCTAACTTCACCACTTCGATAAAAGCATCGATAGCCTTATCCGGTTGCTCATTTAAGAGCAAATTGATGCCCTTGTAATAAGTTTCCGGTCGGCGTTCATTGTCACGCTGTCTTTGATCCAACCCTCTTAACCACCAACCGGCAACAAAAAGTGCGGGCACGGCGATGAGATACCAAAGTTCAAGCTCCATGACTCAATCCCTTTCGAGAACACATATTCTGCT
>CABSHY010000065.1 GCA_902477615.1 uncultured Sutterella sp. | reverse complement strand
TACCTTGACGGAAGAGAGCGATTTCACGAGCCTTACGTTCATCGGGCAATACCATGATTTCGTCACCGGCTTGCGGAACACCGGACAAACCTTGAATTTCCACCGGAATGGAAGGACCGGCTTCACTCACTGCCTTACCCAATTCATTGATCATGGCGCGAACGCGACCGAACTCAGCACCGGCCAACACGATGTCGCCACGGTGAAGGGTACCGGCTTGAACCAAAATAGAGGCCACAGGACCACGACCCTTGTCCAAACGTGATTCCACCACGAGACCACGAGCGAAACCTTCACGCGGAGCCTTCAATTCAAGCATTTCAGCTTGCAAAAGGACGTTTTCCAACAACTCAGCCACGCCTTGTGCCCACATTGCTCAGCCTAATGTAAAGCCCTTTTTGCATTTCCAATCTTCCACGCCTTGACCGGTCTTAGCAGACACGGGGATAAAGGGCACATCGCCACCCCAGTCTTCCGGCATCACATCGTTTTGAACGAGTTCTTGCTTAACGCGTTCCGGATTGGCTTCCGGTTTATCGATCTTATTGATGGCAACCACCATCGGAACACCGGCAGCCTTAGAGTGAGCAATAGCTTCCTTCGTTTGCGGCATCACACCGTCGTCAGCGGCCACCACCAAAATCACGATGTCGGTGGCTTGTGCACCACGAGCACGCATGGCCGTAAAGGCTTCGTGCCCCGGGGTATCCAAGAAGGTCACAATGCCGCGCGGGGTCTTAACGTGATAAGCACCGATATGTTGCGTGATACCACCGGCTTCGCCTTGAGCAACCTTGGCGCGGCGGATGTAGTCCAACAAACTCGTCTTACCGTGGTCAACGTGACCCATGATGGTCACCACCGGCGGACGCGGCAAGCTTTCTGCCACGTTTTCTTGCATCATGTCGCCCAAAATGGCTTCAGGATCATCGGGCTTAGCGGCGATTGCCTTGTGGCCCATTTCTTCGACCACCAACATGGCCGTGTCTTGGTCCAACATTTGGTTAATCGTGCACATTTGACCCATCTTCATCAACGTCTTGATGACTTCGGTGGCCTTCACAGCCATCTTGTGAGCCAAATCCGCCACGCTCACCGTTTCCGGTACGCTCACTTCACGAACCACCGGTTCGTTGTTTTGAACTTGTTGCGGCTTATTTTGTTCATGACGACGGCCGCCCTTACGACGGTTGCCGCCAACCCATTCATCACCTTGTTCGTCCATCACGCGAGCATTGCCACGGTTGCCACGGTGCTTGTTGGATTCTTCCCACTTAGCACCACCGGCGTTATGACCGCCACCTGCGTGCTTGCCGCCACCCTTTTTCTTGCTGTCATCGTCGCGATCTTGTTGCATCGCGTTCTTGTTGCCCTTTTTCTTATCAGAGGGCTTCTTGCCATCATTTTTCTTGGGTTCGGGCTTGGCCTTTTGAACACCGGTCTTGGGCTTACTCATCATTTCGCGAATAGCGCGGGCCTCTTCTTCGGCCTTGCGCTTGGCTTCTTCACGACGAGCCTTTTGTTCAGCTGCCGCCTTATCGTCAACCTTCGGTTCAGCCTTGGGTTGGGGCTTGGCTTGGGGCTTTTGCTCACGAGCCTTGTTGGCTTCGTGTTTTGCCTTTTCTTGAGCGCGCTTGGCTTCTTCAGCCTTACGGGCTTCCTCTGCCTTACGGGCTTCTTCGGCTGCAGCCTTGGCGCGAGCCTCTTCCTCAGCCTTTAAGCGAGCGGCTTCAGCTTCGGCGCGAGCAGCCTCTTCGGCCTTGCGTTGAGCTTCTTCAGCTTGCATCTTGGCGCGAGCCTCTTCCATAGCACGAGCGCGTTCTTGAGCGATCGCTTCTTCACGAGAAGCGTTGTTACCGGCAGCGTTTTTCACCAAAACGCGCTTACGACGCACTTCCACCTTCACGGTGTGTTGACCGTCGGCTTGCTTGACCGTCGTCGTTTCCTTACGCGTCAAGGTAATCTTGCGCGGTTTGGCTTGACGGTCGGTACGCAAAAATTCAATCAAACGACGCTTGTCACCATCGGTGACGGCATCGGTTTGGCTTGACTTTTGAATGCCGGCGCTCTTTAACTGTTCAAGCATTTCTTGCGCCGTCACATTCATTTCTTTAGCGAGTTCCAATACAGTCGAATTTGCCATATTTCTTCCTTCTCGATCTTTCTCTAACGTTAACTGTTTTCGTTTCGACAAAGTTCGACTTAGTTATTAAACCAGTGGGCACGGGCAGCAAGAATCAACTTGCTGGCGCGATCGGTATCAATACCGCTCATTTCCACCAATTCATCAACGGCTAATTCGGCGAGTTCATCACGGGTCTTGACACCGTGGGCCACAAGCACATTAACCAAATCATTATCCATGCCTTCCAAAGCCACCATTTCAGGCTCGGCTTGGCGCAAGTTTTCTTCACGTTCCAAGTCTTGCATCAAGCACTTGTTACGGGCGCGTTCGCGCAAAATCTTCACCGTGTCTTCGTCAAAGGCTTCAATTTCCAAAAGTTCAGCTTCAGGCACGTAAGCCACTTCTTCGATCGTGGAGAAACCATTTTCGATCAAGATGTCAGCCACGTCGGCATCCACGTCCAACTTTTGCGTAAATTCTTCACGCATCTTGGCCGTTTCATCATCACGCTTGGCGCTAGCTTCTTCGTTGGTCATGATATCGATCTTCCAACCCGTCAATTCGCTGGCCAAACGCACGTTTTGACCGGCGCGACCAATGGCGATGGCCAAATTGTCTTCATCAACCACGACTTCCATCGTGTGCGTGTCTTCAAGCATCACAACGCCCGTCACCTTAGCCGGTTCGAGGGCGCTCACAACAAATTGAGCCGGTTCGTCATCCCAAACCACGATGTCCACACGTTCGCCGCCCAATTCATTGGAAACAGCGTTCACACGCGTACCGCGAACACCGATACAGGTACCGACCGGATCCAAACGAGCGTCCTTGGCTTGCACAGCAATCTTGGCGCGGCTGCCCGGATCACGGGCAGCGCTCTTGATTTCCAAGAGGCCTTCTTCGATTTCGGGCACTTGAAGGGCAAACAATTCCTTAATGAATTCCGGGCACGTGCGGGACAAGAAAATTTGTTGACCCTTACTCATGCGATCAACGCGAGCAACGAAGGCACGAACGCGATCGCCCGGGCGCATCGTTTCCTTGGGCAACATTTCAGAGCGCGGCAAACGGGCTTCAACCTTACCGATTTCAACCACAGCGTCACCCTTGTCCATGCGCTTGACGAGACCGGAGACGATCTTTTCATCGCGAGCCAAGAATTCAACCAACATTTGTTCGCGTTCTGCGTCGCGCAAGCGTTGCAAAATCACTTGCTTGGCATCTTGAGCAAAACGACGACCGGAACTATTGATGTTGGCCACTTCTTCACGGATGTAGTCGCCCACGACCAAATCCGGATAATCTTCGTGAATGTCAGAGAACATTTCTTGGCGATCGGGCTCTTGAAGACCTTCTTCATCGGCCACCACCAACCAACGGCGCCAAGCTTGGTAGTCACCCGTTGCACGATCAACGGCCACTTCCACATCAGCGTCTTCACCTTGGAAGTTAGCCTTCTTAATAGCGCTGGCTAAAGCCGTTTCGAGCACACCGAAGACGACCTCACGGGGCACGTTCTTCTCTTGGGCCAACACTTCAACCATTTCAAGCATTTCGCGATTCATTTTTTACTTTCCTTTGAAGTTTAATTCTGCAACCAAGTGAGCTCGATCCACTTGATCGATCGTAAAACTCACGAGAACCGGTTCAACGGCTGCGGCTTTCTTGCCGCTCTTTTTCAGAGCAATGCGTTCGCGTGCAGCTTGAGCCGGCGTTTTAGCGGGCTTTTCATCCGTAAATAAAAATTGGATTTTGGCCTCGATTCCTTCGCCTTCCACGCCTTTGATGCGGCCATCTAACTTGCGACGACCGGCTTCCGGGAACCCTTCGGCCACTAACGGAGCAAAGAGTTCAACGTGGGCCAAAGCGCCTTCGAAGCGCTTCCAATCAACGAGACGCTTTAAAGGACGTTCAACACCGGGTGAAGACACCTCAAGACGTTCGTAATTCACCTCTTCAACGGTAAAAAGGTGAGTCAATTGGTTGCTCACGCGTTCGCAATCATCAACGCCAACGCCCGTGGGGCTGTCCATCGAGACGCGAATCATGCCACGCGGCAAATACTCCAAGTCCACAAACTCGTAGCCCATGCCGGTAACCGTTTGCTCAACCATCGACACCAAATCAGTCGTAGATTCACTCATGTTTTTGAAATACTCTTTGCTTTTAAAATTGCAATAAAAAAGGGCCACTTGGCCCATCAATCACACATCGGAAATGCTTTTCTTTTCAAAGCCTTCCCGAAGGTTTATACGGTGAAAATCCCTTCTCCCCGTATCCAGACAGTAGGACAGAAACAACAAAGGCACTTTAAGAAGTGCCTTTATTATTTTTATCTCTGCGCAATTATACAGGTTGCGACCAAAAAATCAATCACTTAGTCATTATTTTTTTCATTTTTTCCACAAAATTCCATCACAAACGTTGCCCCTAAAATCAAAGCCCCGCCAATCATGGAAGAGGTGGTTAACGGTTCATTCAAAATGAGCCACGCAAAGACCATACTCATCACGGGGTCGAGGTAGCTTAAAACTGAGATACTTTGCGTAGAAAGCGACGAAAAACTTGAAAAATAAAGTAAATACGCAATCCCCGTGTGAACAACACCGGCAATCAAAAGTAAGAGTGCCGCTTCATTACTCCAAGCAATTGTGGTGAGCTCTTGCGTCATCGGGACATAAAAAATAAAAATTATCGCCGCGCAGAGCAATTGAATCATCGACACATCGTACGGAGAAATATTTTTAATCTTTCGATTAATCACGATGACAGAAGCGTAAAAAAGTGCAGCAAGAAGCGCAAAGGCAATCCCCGTCACGCCAACGATTTCACCGCTATAGGCGCCCGAGACAAAAAACATCCCCAAAAGCGCTACCAAGATGCATAACACTTGTTGGCGAGTGATGTTTTCTTTCAAAAAAATAGGAGCCGACAAAAGCGCAATGACAGGCGCTAAGTAGTAGCAAAGAATCGAAACAGAGACCGTTGTATGTTTAAACGCTTCAAAGAGAAACAACCAATTAAGACCCAAGCCGATGCCTGAGAGCAACAACCAACGTCCGTTTGCTTTAATCGCTTGCCAATCGGGGCTTCTGCGCGTCACCACGAAAAAGCCCATCAAAAAGAGTGCCCCAATCACACAACGGGCTAAAACGATAACGCTTGCCGAATACTCCACATTTTTCACCACCAGCGCAATGGTGGAAAAAATGAGCATCGCAGTGATGAAACGCATTTTGGCCGACATGGACAATCCTTTTGAAAAAAAACGACTTTTTAAATACAAGAAAACCACCGCTAAAAGTTTAACGGTGGCCTTCGAGAAAAGCTAAAAAGGATTACTTCTTAGCAGCAGCTTTCTTTGCCGGAGCTTTTTTAGCCGGGGCCTTCTTGGCAGCGGGCTTAGCGGCAGGCTTAGCAGCGGCCTTGGCAGCAGGTTTAGCAGCGGCTTTCTTGGCAGGTGCCTTCTTTGCCGGTGCAGCCTTTTCGGCCACGGGCTTGGCAGCAGCCTTCGGTGCAGCCTTAGCAGCTACCTTTTTAGCAGGAGCGGCCTTCTTGGCGGGTTCTGCTTTCTTGGCGGCGGGTTTTGCAGCAGCCTTAGCGACAGGCTTGGCAGCCGCTTTCTTAGCAGGCGCCTTCTTTGCCGGTGCGGCCTTTTCAGCTACGGGCTTGGCAGCGGCCTTGGCGGCAGGTTTAGCGGCGGCTTTCTTAGCCGGAGCCTTCTTAGCGGGTTCTGCTTTTTCAGCTACAGGCTTAGCAGCGGCAGCCTTCTTGGCAGGAGCCTTCTTAGCTGCGGGCTTTGCAGCAGCCTTAGCGGCAGGTTTAGCAGCAGCTTTTTTGGCAGCCGGTTTCTTAGCAGCGGCTTTCTTAGCGGGTGCTTTCTTGGGTTCTTCTTCAACCTTGACTTCAGCTTCGCCAGGAAGGCCTTCTTCAGCCCAAGACAACATCACATCGCTTTCTTTGAGCATTTCAAAGGAGGCGTTCATCATTTCGGTGACTTGAGAAGCACGCAAACTGTTGTGATGGCCGTCGCTCAACGTGTCATACAATTCCTTGGTGATCAAACCAAGGCGATGATGGGCGCGTTTGTTGCGTTCAATGATTTCTTTAATGTCCATAATGAAGTTCTCCTCGAGAAAATAAGGCTTATAGAGACAAGATATCACCATAAGATCATTGTGCAGTAAAAAGAAGTTAAAAGTTTGAGCAATCTCAAATGTTTTTAGCCTCTTTGAGTATTAACGTGAATAATCAAAAGCGTTTTTGTTGATTTTTCGTTGTCTTAACACAACACCTTGTGTGACTTAAGTCGCCAAACGCCATGATTTTTCCCTAGGAAATTGAGGTGGATTTCGATATAATTCGAATCTTCTCTGGAGAGATGGCAGAGTGGTCGAATGCGCCGGACTCGAAATCCGGTATACGGCTCGTCCGTATCGAGGGTTCAAATCCCTCTCTCTCCGCCAGGGATTCAATAGTAGCAGGCCTTTGAAGCCTGCTATTCTTTTTTGTCCCACACTTTTTCAAATTCAACTCCTCGTATTCCTTCAATTCAATCTGTCCGTTGAGCTAGATTTTCTTTGACATTGTTGCCAAAAATCTGCCTACACTAGAGTTAACAAGCATGGGAGTGTGCTATGCAAAACGTTGTCATCATTGAAGTCATCTCGACCGGTCGTTTTTACGTCAAAGAAGTTGCTGATCGCGGCCTTCATCCTATTGTCATCTATCCGAAACTTGATAACGACTCTGACGAGTATCGCCCCTTCCGAGAAGCGGGAGAGGCGTTTGCCAGACAATACACCAACGATATCTACTATCTCGAAACCAATGATGTTGAAGATGCTCAAAAACTGGTGAGTCGCTTTTCTCCCATCGCCATTATTGCCGGCAGTGAAGTGGGCGTTCCGTTAACCGACGCTCTTTCGATGCGCTTAGGGTTACCCGGCAACAACCCCGACACCAGTCTTGCTCGT